>DASQBH010000242.1:0-4679 GCA_035635315.1 Longimicrobium sp. | reverse complement strand
CAGCTGGTGGGCGAGTCGGGGCACGTGCTCACCATCGGGGTGCGTACCCCGCTGGGCAAGCACATCGTCCGGCAGTTTGGCGAAGACGCCAACGTGTGGGATTCGGAGCAGCTCGTGGTGGAGCGCACGGCGGACGGCGGCTGGCAGGTGGCGCCGAACCCCGGCACCACCAACGAGACGCTGCTGAACGGCGTCGCCATCACCACGCCCCAGCAGCTGCAGGCCGGCGACGTGATTGCCGTGGGGCGCGCGGCCAAGGGGATCGCAAAGCTTCCGCTCACCGTGCGCCCGGGCTGATCTGGGCGCGCGGAAGCGGATTTGTCGTTTCTTGATCGGCGGCTCTACGCGGGCCGCATTGAAGGAGGGCGCGATGATCCACACCGCGCCGACAGGGCCGGGACCGTGGGTGGAGGATGAACCGTGACGGAAAGCCAGAACGAATCCGGAGCCGGCACGCCGCAGAAGCCGGAGGAGACGCCTGCGGACAACACCGGGCTCCCCGCCGGCCCGCCGGCGTCTACGCCGGGCGGTGAGTCGGGCACGCCCGGCAGCGCCGTTCCCTCGCCCGAAGCGGCGCCGCTCGCCAGCCCATCCAGCCCCGCGAGCGATGCCGGGGCCGGCGACCCCGTACGCACCGGCGGCACGGGCGGATCGTCCGATCCCGCCGCGTCATCGGGGTATGGCGGCTCTACCGGCGCCACCGACACCTCGAGTACGGGTGGATCGACGGGATCGTCTGATGCCTCCGGTGCGGGTGGATCTACCGGATCGACGGATGCGGCGTCCAGCGGCGGATCGGGCGATGCCTCGGGAGCGGGCGCATCGACGGGCGCCACCGACACTTCCAGCGCTGGCGGATCGGCATCCGACGCGTCCGGAGCCGGCGCATCGACCGGGAGCACGGACGCTTCGGGAACGAGTGGATCGACTGGCACCACCGACACGTCCGGAGCTGGGGGATCGGCAGGGACTTCCGACGTGGGCACCGGCGGATCGACCGGATCTCCCGACACGTCTGGGACAGGCGGCTCGACCGGATCTCCCGACACGTCTGGGACAGGCGGCTCGACCGGATCATCCGACGCATCTGGGACCGGCGGATCGACGAACACGGCCGATAGTTCCGGAGCCGGTGGATCGACGGGGACGTTGGACACCGCGGCGACCGGCGGATCGGCTGATGCGGCTGCGACGTCGGGGGGAGCGGATGCCGTGCCGCCGGCGGATGAGCGGTCCGGTGGATACGGCGGATCGCTCCCGGTGGATGAATCCGCCACGCCAGACGCAGGCGGGACCGGTGCATCCGCATCCCCGGATACGACTGGTGCGACGGGCGGCACGGAGCCGTCCGCATCGACCGACGTGGGCGCCGCGACTGGCGGGACGGACGCATCTGCATCAACCGACGCGAGTGCCACGACGGGCGGGACGGACGCATCCGCATCGCTCGATGCCGCTGCCGCGACGACGGGCGGAACCGACGCGAGTGCCCCGGCGGGTGGGACCGACGCATCTGCATCGACCGATGCCGCCGGTGCTTCGACGGGCGCAACCGACGCGAGTGCCGCGACGGGTGGAACCGGCGCATCCACATCGCCCGACGCGGCGGGGGCGACGGCGGATGCGGGCACAGGAACCGGCGAGACGCCGGCGACCGTCGATGCCTCGACGGGTGCGGATGCGACGCTCGAATCACCCCCGACCGGTGGTGCGACGGACGCCGGCACCAGCGCGGCTTCGGCCGATGCCGCGGCGGCCATGGATGCGCCACCGGCCGATGCGGGTGCGGCGCCGCCGACCGACGCGAGTGCGGGCGCTCCCACGGATTCGGCAGGCGCAGCGGCTCCGG
The DNA here is from genome assembly GCA_035635315.1 of Longimicrobium sp. Lineage (GTDB taxonomy): Bacteria > Gemmatimonadota > Gemmatimonadetes > Longimicrobiales > Longimicrobiaceae > Longimicrobium. The sequence continues at coordinate 2,830 of DASQBH010000242.1, read as the reverse complement.
CGGATGCTGGCGCGGGCGCAGCCGCTCCGGCGGATGCCGGCGCGGCTGGAGCAGGCGCGGCCGCGGGTGGAGCGCCGACGGCTCCGGCGCCGGATGCGGCTGCCGGTGCGGCTCCGGCGGACGCGGCGGCGGCACCGGCTGCGGGCGGGCCGCTGAAGTCGGACCGCATTCAGCTGGTGGGCGAGTCGGGGCAGACGCTGAGCATCGGCGTGCGCACGCCGGTGGGCAAGCACATCGTCCGCCAGTTCGGCGACGACGCCAACGTGTGGGACACGGAACAGCTGGTCATCGAACGCACCTCCGATGGCGGCTGGCAGATCGTGCCGCAGGCGGGCACCACCAACGAGACGCTGCTGAACGGCGCACCCGTCACCGGCCCGCAGCCCCTGCACGAGGGCGACGTGATCGCCGTGGGGCGCGCGGAAAAGGGGATCTCGCGGCTGCCGCTTACCGTGCGCGGGGCCTGAGCCCGCGCATGGCGTGGAAGTGCCCGCAGTGCGGCTTCGTTCAGCCGGATGACGCCGTAAACGTGTGCGAGGCGTGCGGCTACGTCCGGCCTACGGGCACGCTGGTGCTGGTGGCGGAGCAGACGGAGGGTCGGCTGCAGGTGGGGGTGGATACCGCCATCGGCAAGGAGCTGCTGGAGACGTTCGCGGGCGCGGACCACGTGTACGCGGCGGATCCGCAGTTCCTGCTGGCCCGCGATCCCCTGAACGGCGGCTGGAGCATCGCCCCGGCGCCGGACGTCAAGAATCCCACATTCGTAAACGGCGCGGCGCTGGGTGATGCACCCGCGCCGCTGCCGCCGGGCGCGGTGATCACCATCGGGCCGAGCAAGCTGCGCCTGCGCGTGGAGAGTGAGCCGTGAAGGACCGCCGGAAGAAGTCCAAGTCCGCCCCATCGAAGCCAATCGAGCGTCCCAGCGACAAGGCGCCGCCGGCCGTGGACTGGGGTGCGCCCGCCGACGCCCCGCCCCGGGCCGAAGCCGCCGCTCCCGTCGACGCGCCGCCCGCGGAGCCGGCCCCGCCGTCCGACGCGCCCTCCGGCGCGGCGGCCATCATCGACAGCCTGGTGCCGGATGATGATGCCGCATCGCCTGCCGATGCGCCTCCGGCCGACGCGGATGCGCCCGTCGAAGACCCGCCATCCGCAGTAGCGGATCCCGCGGCTCCGGCTGACGTCGACGCCGGTGTCGCCGGATCCGCATCGGCCCAAGCCCCGGCGCCGTCGATCGACGTGCCGGTGGATCCGTCGGCGCTCGTGGAGAGCCCCTCATCCACCGTGCCTGCGCCGGGCGGCGGCGAGGTGCCTCCCCCCGCGCTGGGCAAGTCGGCGGACGACGTGCTTCCGCCGGAGCCGGCGCCCTCCGAGCCGCCGGGAACGGAGGGCGGCGTGCAGGTGGGCGCCGCCGCGCCCGAAGGCGAGCCCGTGCCGGAGGAAGATCTCGCCGCGCCCGGCGAAGCCGCGGCGCCATCGCCCACCACGTCGTCCGCATCCGCCGAGGTGCCGTACCTCAACGTGCTGGAGGTGCGGGGGATGGACTGGCGGGCGGTGCACGGGGCCGTCACCAACCCGATCGCCGGGGAACGCGCGGAGCGGATCATCGCGCGGATGGAGGAGCGGGTGGCGGGGGGCGGACCGCTGGGGCTGGCGTTCGAGGAGTACGCGGCGGGACCGGAGGACCGCGCCATCCAGATCGGCGAACGGTGGCCGCTGAGCGAGGTGTGGTTCATCGGCGACCTGCACGGCGACCTGCTGGCGCTGGAATCGGCGCTGCAGCACATCGACCGCAGCGGCGGCGGGGCGGATGCGCGCATCGTCTTCCTCGGCGATCTGTTCGACGACGGGGTGCACGCGGCCGAGGTGGTGCTGCGCATCTTCGAGATGGTGCTGGACGGGCCCATGCGCGTCACCATCGTTACCGGCAACCACGACGAGGCGCTGGCGTTCGCGGACGGGCGATTCCAGTCCACCGTGCTGCCGTCGGACTTTACCGACTGGCTGAACGCCAACCTGGACCACCCGTGGGCGGCGCGGCTGGGGCGGCTGATCATCCGCTTCTTCGAGCGGGCGCCGCGCGCGCTGTTCTTTCCCGACGGGCTGCTGGTGGCGCACGGCGGCATTCCGCACACCGACCTGCACCCGGAGCTGGCGCAGGGCGGCAACTGGAACGACCCGCGCGTGCTGCAGGACTTCGTGTGGCTGCGCGCCCACCCGCGCGCCCGCAAGCGCATTCCCAACCGCACCACGCGCGGCAGCGAGTTCGGGCGCGAGGACTTTGCGGCGTTCTGCGCGCTGGCGACGAAGCTGGGCCGGCCCGTCGCGCGGCTGCTGCGCGGCCACGACCACGTGGAGGAGCGGTTCGCCATCTACCCCGCGTGGGAGCGGCACCCGGCGCTCACCATCAACACCCTGTCGCACCGGCTGCCGCGCGAGGTGTTCGGCGAGTACGAGCGGGTGCCGGTGGTGGCGCGCTGGGTGCGCGGCGAGCTCCCCGAGGTGCGGCGGCTGTTCGTTCCCGCCGAGCTCATCCGCGAGATCTATCCCGAGCCCGCGGCGGAAGAGGGGGCGGCATGAAGCGGGTGATCGAACGCTGCCCCAACTGCGGGGTGGAGCACGACGATCCCAAGGGCGGCGCGTGCGAGGTGTGCGGCACCACGCTGCGCTTCTGGTGCCGCGTGCACAGCAAGGAGATCGGCTGGCTGGACTCGGCCGCGTGCCCCCGCTGCGCCGCGGAAGCCGCGCGTCCCTCGCCGCCGCCGCGCGCGCCCACCGCGCCCGCCGCGCCGCCTCCACGTGCACCGGCGCCCCCGCCCCCGCCCCCGCCCCC
>DASQBH010000241.1:0-2467 GCA_035635315.1 Longimicrobium sp. | reverse complement strand
ATCGAGCGACTCCTGGGGGGTGGGTACGGACGCGCCGGCGGTACGCACGGCGCGCGGGCTCCGCGGAAAGGGGAACGGTGTTCCCGCGGACGATTTCGAAGGTGGATGCCGGATGATGGGAACGGATGTGGGCCCAAAACTTCGCCCCGTTTTTGTCCGCCCGTCAACCCGCCGCGCGGCACGGGCCGTCGCGTTGCGGGGCCGCCGCCGGGCGGGTTGGAAAGACCGCTGGACGGGTGACTGCAATGTGATGCGCGAGCTACGGGTTTCTTGCCACGAAAGTTTCTTCAGTTCCGTCGCACGCCGAGGAATCTCCAGGTAAAGGCTGGCGCGCCGGCTGTCGGCGATCAGACCAACTCCGGCAAAAGACTTTGCACGCAGAGTAGCAGAGAGGCAGAGTAGCAGAGAGTTTCGTTCTGCTGCTCTGCCCCTCCGCTGCTCTGCGTGAGTGCTTTTTGTTTTTTCGGATCCGGTATTATCTCATACCGAATCCTGAAAAAGAATGGGCATGCGGAGCAACGGAGCAACGGAGAGGGAGCATGATCTCCGTTCCTCCGCTGCTCCGTATGAACCCCAATCTTTTTGCGGATCTGGGTCGTCAAGAGGGATGCACAGGCACCGCGCGACGAGGCCCGCCCCGGTGTGTCGGGGCGGGCCTCGTCTCGCGGTCGGAGCCGTCAGGGACGGCGGATCACGGCGGGGTGACGGTCAGGGTGACGGGATAGCCCAGCGCCTCCAGCTCTTCCGTGAAGTAGGGGCGGGTGTTGTCGTTCGCGTCGTCGATCCACACGAAGTCCACGCGCCACTCGCCCGTCTCGCGGCCGGACGGGATGGCGAAGCGGCAGGGGATCTCGGTGACGCCCGCCTGGGGCGGCGCCGGTCCGTACCGGTAGCAGGTGACCCTCTGGCCCGATGGGCTGACGAAGTCGGTCTGCACGCGCTCGGCGCCCGAGCCCTCGTCGGTGATCTCCACCTCCACCGTTACCGAATCGAGGCCGTTCGCGCGGACGCTGTCCGGCGAGAAGGAGAAGCCGGTGAGCACGGGCCGGCTGGTGTCGGCGGGGGGGCCGGACACGCGCAGGACGGTGGGATACCCCGCCGAGTCCAGCTCCGCGGCGTACACCCTCCGGAAGTTGCCGGTGGCGTCACGCGTCTCCACGGACTCCAGCGTCCACTGGCCGGGCTCGCTGCCCGCCGACACGGCCAGCCGGCAGCGGAAGGTGCCCGCGGCGCGCGTGCCGGTGAACGGCGAAAGGCTCTCGCAGGTCGCCAGCTCGTTCCCCGCCGGACTGCGGAACGCGGCGTAGGTGGACGCGACCCCGGAGCCCGCGTCCTGCATCTGCAGGCTCACCGTCACCGAGTCCAGCCCGTTGGCCTCGACGCTGTCGGGGGTGAACGCCACGTCCGTGAAGGTGGGCGCCTGCAGGTCCGGCGTGGGGCTGTGGACGTAGATCGCCGTGGGCACGCCGCCCCAGAGCGACCCGGTGCCAAAGAGGCTGCGGGAGTTCTGCCCCCGGTCCACCGCCGTGAGCTGGTTCATGCGCCAGACGCCGCCCTCGGCGTGGGGCGGGACGGCCGCGCGGCAGGTGAAGGTGCCGTCCGCGCGGGTGCCCGTGGCGGGCTCGACGCTCCAGCAGGAGGTGGAGTGCTCCTGCGAGGGGCTGACGGCCTGCAGGTAGACGTAGCGCGTTCCCGCCCCCCCGTCCGTCAGGCGCACGGAGAGGGTGAGGGAATCCAGCCCGTCCGCCGCCACCTGCACGGGCGAGATGGCGAGCTCGTGCGCCGTGGGCGGCACCACGTCGCCCGAGGTCGAGCCCACGCGTATCTGCCCCAGCGCGGTCCGGGGCCCGTCCGTCGCGAAGATGTAGGTTTCCCCCGGCGCCACGCCCGTCACGGTGCCGTCCGCCGCCACGCGGGCGATGGTGCTGTCCGCGCTGCTCCAGGTGACCGTGCCCCCGGGAGCGGGGCGGCCGGCCACGTCGTAGCGGTGCGCGTGGAGCGGCATCGACTCGCCCACGGCCACGCTGGGAAAGAACGGCTCCATGCGCAGCCACCCGGACTCGTTCGCCACCCTGGCCGCCACGTACACGGCGAACTGGAAGCTCATCACCGTGGGCGGCAGGGTGAATCGCCACTCGAGCGGCGGGGTGGTGTCGCCCGGCGCCAGGATGCCGCCGTACTGGAAGTACTTCTGCCCCGCCGCGGTAAAGAACCCCTCGCCCGTGGCGTTGGCCACCTCCACCGTCCCCGTGGCCGAGGTGGGGCCGCTGGCGAAGAACACGCGTACGCCGTCGGGATGCGGGGTGACGCCGTCCACGGAGCCCAGCACCTGGCCGGTGAGGTTCTCCACCGTCACGTCCATGCGGAAGGTGGAGGTGCCGTCGTACGACATTCCGGTGCTGCGCAGGCGCACGTTCACTCCCTGCCCGCCCAGGATGACGGCCGATGCGCCCCCCGCTTCGGCGGG
>DASQBH010000240.1:0-6227 GCA_035635315.1 Longimicrobium sp. | reverse complement strand
TCCGCCTCGCCGAACACGTGCTTCGCCGCCGTGGCGTAGCCGGCGCGGATGCCGATGCTCAGCCGCTCCGCCGGGCTGAAGCGCACGCCGGGGCCGATGGCCAGCCCCTCCGCGCGGTTGTAGCGCGCCGTGCCGCTGGCGCTGGACAGGTCGATGCGCGTTCCCGGCAGCCCGCTCAGCAGCCGCCGGCCGACGAGCTCCGCGGCCTCGCGGCGAATGTCGCCCAGCTCGCCCGCCGCGCTCAGGCCCGCCTCGCGCAGCTCCGCGTCGATCGGCTGCTCGAAGCCGAACGCCTCGCGCTGCGCCACGGGGACGGAGACCACGCGCCGCCCGGCGAACATCCCGGGAGACAGGTTCTGGTTGAATCGGTAGTTGCCGATCCGCATGGTCCCGCGGATCATCCCCCCCGCGGGAAGCCCCAGCTCCGGCACCTGCCGCCGCAGCTCCACCTGCTGGCGGTTGGGAAGCCAGAAACGACCCTTGTACAGCCCGTTCTCCAGCAGGACGTTGATGTAGTCCAGCTGGTCGTCGACGTACGAGACCGGGGTGAAGGTGAACTCCATCCGCACGATGTCGCCGGCGCGGCGGTCCACGTACACCGAGCCCACGAACGCCGGCTGCGACGCGTCCCTGGGCCGCACCTGCACCTTGTAGACGCGCACCGGCTCCTCCGCCCCCGGCAGGCGGATCGTCGTGCTGTCCGCCAGGCGGTAGTCGTAGACGGAGGGGGCGGCCCCCGCCGCGGGGTGCAGCACGTCGGCCACCTCGTCGCCGTCGCCCAGGCGGATGAGGTCGCCAAAGTTGTCCTGCACCACCGTCAGGTGGTCTTCGTGGTAGCGGATGTTGGTGGGGAGGTTGCGCGCGTCGCGCAGCCCCACGATGCGCTGCTTGGAAAGGTTGGGCGCCTTCCAGAACACGTCCAGCGCCACCTGGTCCGTCTTTACCAGCGTGCGCTCGCCCGTGTCGCGGCGGTCCAGGTAGAAGTAGATGTAGCCCCGCGCGTCGGCCTGGTAGTCCACCATGCCGGTGTCGCTGAGCGCCACCTGCCGCCGCTCCTGGGCGCGGCGGATGAGCTCCAGCGCCCGGCCGGAGTTCCAGTCGCCGTCCTCCTGCGCGGCGGCGGCGGCCGGCGCGGCCAACGCCGCCAGGGCCAGCGCGGCGCGCGTCACTGTGCGTCGCAAACGGATCATCCCCGCATCTCCCAGGATAGACGGCGCGGGCCCGCGCAACCTTCGCGCCGGGCCCGCCCGGTACTGTCTCGACGTATTGTAGTGAACCGAGGGCGTTGGCGCCTCTCAGCACCCTTCCAGGTCGAACGTCACCTGCACGGTGCCGTTGATGGAGTTCTGCAGCCCTTCCTCGCTGATCCCGGCCGCGGCCGCGTAGTCCGCGCGCGCCACGGGGTACGGAAAGCCCGAGGCGTCGCCCGTAAAGCGGTGCCCGGAGGCGTCGTAGCTCAGCAGCAGCGAGCGGGGCATCAGCAGCGACGCGGCGTTGGGGTCGCTGGAGGGGAACGAGAGGGTGATCTGGTCCTCGCGGTACCCGATGGAGCCGCGCACCTGCTCCAGGAACTGCGTCTGCTGATCCGTATACGCCAGGTCGTACGTGCCGTTGCCCGCCAGGGCGATGGACGGCTCGGGACGGTTGGCGGGCGGCGTGGTGTCGATCACGCTGGTGAGCAGGTCGGCCGCCGGGAGCGCCGCGTTGCTGGGCTGAAAGCGCAGCGAGCACAGCTCGTACACGCCGGCCACCTGCTGCGGGTCGAGCGGATCCGAGCCGGTTCCGCCGTCGCCGTCGCAGGCGGCCAGCAGGGCAAGCGCGGGAACGATGACGAGAGTACTGCGCATGGGCACGGCTTCTCCGTTGGAGATTGTCGATTGTCTGCTGCGAAATCACGACCTGGGACCGGGGGCGGATCGGCCGCCGGAGCGGTACGTACCCGCGAGGGGTCCCGATCGGTTCCGTCCGTGTGGTCGTACGATGTTGATGCGTCCGAGGTCCAGAGGGTTGGGTCGTGCTACGACGGGCACCCAGGTCCGCCCCCTCCGGGCTCGTAAACCTCGCCCACCTCCCCCAAAACTGCTGGGGGAGGTTGGGGTAGCCGACGGATCAAGGTTCGACGACGGACATCGAGCTGCGCCCGCGGGGGCCCTCACCCGCTCGCTCAGGCTCGCACCCTCTCCCGCAAGCGGGAGAGGGTATAAACTTCGATCCCGCTACGGCGAGATTTCTGCCGTTCTCCCTCCCCCGCGCAGTTTGCGGGGGAGGGCCGGGGAGGGGGGCGCCAGCCGCTCGCACCAGCCTCTCCGAAGCGCCACGAACTCAGCCCTACCCAACCTCCCCCAGGGTTTTTGGGGGGAGGTGCGAGCCTGAGCGAGCGGAGGGGGCGGACCGAGGAGCCAGCCCAAGCGCCTCAAGACCCGGAAGCTATCATCCGGCGCGCGGCCCCGGTAGCCGCCTCACCCGTTCACCCTCTACCCCTGCCCCGCCACCACCAGGAACACGTCGTACAGCGCGTGCGTCCACGCCGCCACGCCAAAGCCGCGGACCATGTACAGCGCGCTGAACGCCAGCCCCGCCAGAAAGCGGAAGGTAAAGCTGTTCAGCTCCAGCGGATACGCGTACGGGCCGATGTAGTGGAACGCGGAGAAGATGAAGGCGGAGACCACCACCGCGATGATCCCCGACGTCGTCCGGCGCACGCCCATGGCCAGCAGCAGGGCAAACAGGCCGCCCGTCAGCAGCACGCGAAAGAGCAGCTCCTCGTAGATCCCCGCGCCCAGAGAAAGCACCACGCCGTCCAGCATCGGCAGCTTCGTGATCGATCCCTGGTCCGCCGCCATCCGCACCACCCCGCCCAGCACCACCTGCGTGGCCGCGGCGATCAGCCCGCCAAAGAGCACGGCGTACGCGGCGCTCTCCGCCAGCATCAAGCCGAAGTAGCCGGGGCGGATGGGGATGCGCTTGCGCTTCTGCTCCAGCCCCACGATCACGGCCGCGCCCACCGCCAGCACGGCCGTGAACGCCAGGGTGCCGTTCAGCCCGCCGGCCGAAAGCAGGGTGCGCAGCAGCACGTCGGCGCCGTTGCGCATGCCCCCGGCGCGCCCCGCGATCATCATCGCCCCCAGCTCGTACAGCACGAGCAGCGGAAGCGCGAAGAGGAGCGAATAGGTGTGCGTGCGGGTATTCTCGAAGTATCTTCGCATGGTCGCTTATTGCCCCACGGTCCGCCAGGGGGCGGTGGCTGGCCTGCCGATTGCGAAATCCATCCGTTCCAGAGGCCCCTTGCTCCCGTGGTTCAACGGGCGCGGCGGGCAAAAAGTTTCCCCGCACGTGGTGAGTGATGCGCGAACTCCGTTCGAGCAGGGTTCGGTCGATGATGATGCTCGCTGCCGCGGCGGCGCTCGTCCAGGGGTGCGCACTGCTGGGCGGCGGCGGCGCGCCCCCCGAGACGCCCGCGCAGACGCAGGAGCGCCAGACGCGGGAAGAGGCCATCCGCCGCGAGGTGGAGGCGCGGCTGGCGGCGGAGCCGGCCATCGGCGCGGGGCGCATTCGCGCGGTGGTGAACCGGGGCGACGTGCACCTGCACGGCGCGGCGCCCGGCTTTGGCGCGCTGCAGTGCGCCATCGCCAACGCGGGGCTGGTGCCCGGGGTGCGGCTGGTGGTGGACTACATGGTCCTGCAGCCCGGCCCCCGCACCGTTACCTGCCTGGCCCCGCGCGTCTTCGCCGCCTCCGCGCCGTAACGCGTCCGGATCGGCCGCTTCGCGCGTTCTCCACGCGATGCAGCCGTCCGGCGCGCACCCCTGCTTCGCGCGCCCTTCCACACCCCCCGCGCGACCTCGACCATGCCGCGTTTTCGCCTTCCGCGCCCATTCGCCGCGATCGCCGTTGCCTCGGCCGTGGCCTGCGGCACCGATCCCATCGTCCTCTGCGCCTGCAGCATCCCGGCGCCGTACACCCTGGTCTATGGCAACGTGACGGATCCGACCGGAGCGCCGGTGCCGGACGCGACGGTGCGCCTGGAGTCGAAGCTCGCCGACTGCCAGACGGCTTCGGAGTCAGTGCAGGTGGCTACGAACGCCGCCGGGCGATACCGGCTGCACGTCATCCGGACGGGGACGGGCGAGCAATGCGTTCGCGTCGCCGCGCTGGCGCCTCCCGCGAGCGGGTGGCGGAACTCCGACACGGTGCAGTTCTCCATCCCGCCGCTGCGGGAGATCGGGGCCGACAGCGTGCGCCGCGATATCGCCCTTCGCACGCCCTGAATCCGCTCTGCCGACCATGCCCCGACCTCGCGTTCCCCGTCCGTTCGCCGCCACGCTGACGGTGATGCTGGCCGTCTCGTGCGTGAACCCTGCCGGGTCGTGCGCCTGCGACCCGGTGCCGCTCGGAGCGGTGATGTACGGCCGCGTGACGGATCCCGCCGGGAACGCGGTATCCGGCGCGACCGTGCAGGCGCAGGTGGGGCCCACCGGGTGCCAGCCGTTCGCCAACGAGGCGGGAGAGGCCGCCACGGATGCCGACGGCCGTTTCCGCGCCCGGATCCAGCACCCGGGCGGGCCCGTGGAATGCCTGCGCGCCTTTGCCCTTCCGCCCGTGCGCAGCGGGCTCCGCGGCTCCGACACCGTCGCGTTCCAGGTGCGCTTCACCACGCAGCACACCCTCGACAGCGCCCGCGTGGACCTGGTGCTGCGGACGCCCTGAAACCCACGTCTCCCGCCGCACCTCCCGCCCAGCGGACACGCGCCGGGCCGGCGTGAGCAATCTGGCCTCCGCGCGCTCCCTCCGCACCCCCGCGGAACCTCCCTCATGCCGCAGGCGCGCGTCCGGGACCTTTCGTGACCGTGCGTCCGCGGCACCCGACGCCGCGCCTCTATCGCTCATCGAACACACCGCCTCGTTGCGCTCTGCACCCGGGCGTAGCGAAGCGACACGGAACACCGGGTGACCCGCGCCGGTAGAAGGCGCCCGGCAACGGAGAGGGGAGGCGGCGCTGGACGGGCCGCGGGTTCTTGCTCCGTACCAGGCTTGCTGCTACTCTTTGGGCCGCAAAGCCTTCCGTCGCCGCCACTCCCGCTGGCCACGGCATCACTCCGGGTTCCCCGCCCGGATCCAACTCCCCAGGAACGCACTACCCGGAGCCACCCCATGAAGCTTCCGTACATCGCACTCGCCGCCGTCGCCGCGGCGCTCCTGTCGACGCCCGCGCAGGCGCAGCCCGCAATCATCGCCTCGCAGCTGAGCAACGTCGACTCGATCATGGAGTCGCGAGGCTTTGTCCCGGCCGATGAGGCCGTGCTGGGCACGCTGGCGGAGGGCGACGACGAGGAGTTCGAGCTGGAGTTCGAGAACGGCACCGATTATGTGGTGTGGGGGGTGTGCGACCTCGAATGCTCGGATCTGGACCTGGTGCTCACCGACGCGAGTGGCAACGAGGTGGATGCAGACCGGGAGATGGACGACAAGCCATTGCTGGTCCGGCAGGATCAGCCCGGCGGCACCTTTGTGCTCGCCGTGCAGATGGCCACGTGCGGATCCGACGAGTGCCACTACGCCGTCCGCGTCTTCCGCAGCAGGTAGCCACCCGCGCGGTGGATGAACGACGAAGCGCCCGGCAGCCGCCGGGCGCTTCTTGTTCCGGAAGGGGCGGAGTAGCGTACAGTACCCGGGAAACAGCATTGAGGCACAGAGGAAACAGACAAGGGCCAGAGGAACAGAGGAAGACTGGTTTCCTCCGTTCCTCTGGCTTTTGTCCGTTCCTCTGTACCCCCGATCTTTTCATCACCTGCTGCATTTGCGGCTGCAGGGGGGCGAGGAAGAAACGAAGAAGGGGCGCCCGGCTGCTGCCGGACGCCCCTTTCGTTCGTGTCGTTCGTGCGCTCTCCGTCGACGCGATCAGCTCGCGGCGCGCTCGCCCAGGGTCTCGCGCCAGCGCAGCAGCCGCGGCGCCAGCGTGCGGCCGGACGGCGCGGGGCGGTAGGCGGAAAGGGAGACGAGCGACGGACGCTGGAACGAGCGCCAGCGCCGCATCCCCACCTGGTCGCCCAGGTCGCGCGACAGGGTGTGCAGCCGGGTGCGCGCGTGGTCCTTCTGCGGCGCGTCGCCCCAGGCCAGCGCCACCAGCAGCGCCTCGCGCGCGGCGCCGGCGTCGCCCAGAGCCAGCGCGGCGCCGGCCAGCTCGTGCGCGGCGCGGGCGCGGTCCACGGGGTCGGTGTAGCGCGCGGC
>DASQBH010000239.1:0-4732 GCA_035635315.1 Longimicrobium sp. | reverse complement strand
GGCGAACTGCCCCAGGAAGAAGAGCGTGACCGCCGCCATCCCCAGCGGGACCTGCCGCCGACGCAGGACCCGGAAGACGTTCCCGCCGCCTGCACCGCGACTGGACGGCATCGGCGGCAGGCTCGCCCACAGCCAGCCAAGGGTCAGCGCCGCCAGCGGAACCACGGCGAAGAAGGCGCCGCGCCAGCCGACGTACTGCCCCAGAAAGCTGCCCAGGGGGGCGGCGACCGTGGTCGCCAGCGCGTTGCCGCCGTTCAGAAGTCCCAGCGCGCGCGGGACGTCCGGCTCGGGCACCAGGCGCATGACGGTGGCCGCCGACATCGACCAGAAGCCGCCGATGACGACCCCAAGGAGCGCGCGCCCGGCCATGAAGACGGCGGCGTTTGGCGCGAGCGCCACCATCGCGCCCGACGCCAGCATCAGCACGGCCAGCCACAGCAGCACGCGGCGGCGGTCGATCCCGCGCGTGGCCGGCGAGATGCCCAGGCTCGTCGGGACGGCGAAGATGCCCGAGACGACGATCGCCTGCCCGGCGCGGCCCTCCGTCATGCGCAGGTCGCCGGCGATCGGCGTCAGCAAGCTCACGGGCATGAACTCGGACGCGATCAGCGTGGCCACGCACAGGGTGAGGGCGAAGACGGCGCCCCACCCGTGTGCCCGCGCCGCCCGCGGCATCCGCTCCGTGGACGCGCCGGGCACGTCATCAAAATCCATCGTCGCGATCTGCACTGACATCGAACTGCCTCGTTGGCTTTTGACTTCACCTGCGACCGTCGCTCGCCTTCAGCGCGCACCCGTTCCGCCGGGTACTCCTGCGGGTTCGTCGACGAGGTGAACCCGCCCGCTGTGTCGCGCCTACAGCTCCTGGCTCGTGGGACGGAACAGGATCTCGTTGATGTCCAGCTCATCCGGCTGGCTGATGGCGAAGGCGACGATCCGCGCGAAGGAGTCAGCCGGCACGCCGACCTCTCCGACGTAGTCCTGGTTCGCCTTCTGGATGTCCGTCTCGCTGATGTGGTCCAGAAGCTCCGTCTTGACCGCGCCGGGCGAGATGATGGTCGTGCGGATGTTGTAGGGCTTCACTTCCTGCCGCAGCCCCTCCGACAGGGCCCGCACGCCGAACTTGGTCGCCGAGTAGACGGCGGAGCCGCCAAAGAGCTTGTGGCCCGCGACCGACGAGAGGTTGATGATGTGCCCCGACTTCTGCTCCTTCATGTGAGGGAGCGCCGCTGCAATGCCGTAAAGCACTCCCTTGAGGTTGACGTCGATCATCTGATCCCATTCGTCGACCTTCAGGCGCTCCAGGGGCGAGAGCGGCATGACGCCGGCGTTGTTGATGAGCACGTCGATCCGGCCGCAGGCCTCGACGGCCGCGTCCACCAGGCGCTGTACCTGTCCGCGGTCCGTGACGTCGGTCTCCACGGCGAGCGCCTTCCCTCCGTTGGCCGTGATCTCCTCCACCAGCGCCTGCAGGCGCTCGATCCTACGCGCGCCCAGCACGACGGTGGCGCCCTGCGCGGAAAGGTGCCGGGCGGCCGCCTCTCCCATCCCGCTGCTGGCACCCGTGATCACGACCACCTTTCCTTCGATGTTGTTGCTCATGATGATCTCCCGTTGACGTGATATGAGGGGTCCCTCGATCAGAACCTCGTGCGGCCCTGCGGCCCCTTTCGGAGGATGAAGCTAGGCGAAAGATTGCAGCTGATAAATCGGACAGTGGTTCGCACCCTGATGCCCACAGGTTCACAATGGCCGACATCACCGCCGGGGTCCCGGAGTTCGTCGCGGTGGTGGAAGCGGGGGGCTTCCGCGCCGCGGGACGGCAGCTGGGGGTGAGCGGGACGGCGCTGAGCAAGGCGCTGCGGCAGCTGGAGCAGCGTCTGGGGGTCACGCTCCTTCTCCGCACCACGCGCAGCGTGCGGCTTACCGAGGCGGGAGAACGGTTCTACGCGGCGTCGCGCCAGGCGCTGGACGCGTTGCGGGCCGCCGCGGAGGAGGTGGGAGAGCTGGCGGACGAGCCCCGGGGGACGATCCGGCTGAACATCGCCAGCGGAGCGGAGGGGTTCCTGCGCGGCCCCGCGCTCGCGGGGTTCCTGCAGGCGTACCCCGAGGTCCAGCTCGACGTCATCATCGACGAGGACGTGAGCGACATCGTGGCGGCCGGATACGAAGCCGGCATCCGGCTGGGCGAGGTCATCGACCAGGACATGATTGCCGTGCCGGCGTCCGGCCCGCAGCGGCTGGTGGTGGTGGGATCACCGGCGTACTTCGCGCGGCACCCCCGGCCGGAGCATCCGCGCGACCTGAGCGAGCACGCGTGCATCAACTGGCGGCCGGGTCCGGATTCCCCGCCCTACCGCTGGGAGTTCACCGAGCCCGGCGGCGGCGACTTCTCCGTCGCGGTTCCCGCCCGGGTGGTCGCCAACGACTTCTCCCTGATGATGCGGCTGGTGACGGCGGGGCTGGGGCTGACCATCGGGATGGGGGACGGGGTGCAGCCGTACCTGGACCGCGGCGACGTCGTCGCCGTGCTGGAGGAGTACTGCCCGCCGTTTGCGGGCTACTACCTGTACTATCCGGCGCGGCGGCAGGCCTCGCCGGCGCTCCGCGCGCTCATCGACTACCTGCTCCGGCTGAGGCAGGCGCAATCAGCCGACCGGTGAGAGTGGTTCGAGCCGCGGATGACGGCGGAGCGATTCTTGTTGGCAGCACCAGGCGCATTGCGATCACGCCCCGTGAACCGACGAACCCAGGAATGCCGATGTCTCCCAGTCGCCGCGACTTTCTCGCTACCTCCGCCGGCATAGCGGCCGGCGCCCTCCTCGGGCGGCCGCTCCACGAACTCGCGGCGCAGACGACGCAGACGGCACAGGCGGTGTTCACGCCGATCCGCCGCAACGTCGGCACGTTCACCATGCGCGGCGGTACGGTGGGCTGGCTCGTCAATCCGGGCGGCGTCGCCGTGGTGGACACACAGTTCCCCGCGGAGGCGCAGGCGCTGCTGGCGGGGCTGCAGGAGCGGTCGCGCAACCGTGGCGTGGACGTGCTGCTCAACACGCACCATCACGGGGACCACACGGGCGGCAACGGCGTCTTTCGCGGAGTCGCGCGGCGCGTGGTGGCGCACGGGATGGCAGACCAGCACATGCGGCGCGCGCCGCAGCCGCCACCGCAGGCGCAGCAAGCCCCGCCGCCGCCCGCCCAGCCCCCGCAGCAGCAGCCGACACAGCCACCGCCTCCGGCGCCGCTGTACCCGGACCTCACCTTCACGCACAGCTGGTCCAACGAGGTCGGGGGCGAGCGCATCGTCGCGAGGCACCACGGGCGTGCGCATACCAGCGGCGACGCGGTCATCACCTTCGAGCGCGCGAACGTGGTGCACATGGGCGACCTCGCCTTTCACCGGCGCCACCCGGTGGTGGACCGCGCGGCCGGCGCCTCCATGCGCAACTGGGCGCGCGTTCTGGAGCACGTCGTGAACGCGCACGCACGCGACACCATCTACATCTTCGGGCATGCGGGGGAGGGGCTCCCCGTCACCGGGAGCGCGGCCGACCTGCTGCAGTTTCGGGACTACCTTGCCGCCGTGCTGGCGTTCGTCGAGCAGCACGTCGCGGCGGGCCGCTCGCGCGAAGAGATCCTGGCGATGCGCGCGCCGCTTGCCGGCTTCGAGGCGTGGGGCCCGTTCGGGCAGCCGGGCGCGCGCGACCCCCTCACCGTGGCCTACGAAGAGGTGACCACCGGAGCGTAGCCCCGAGCCTGCTGCCGGCGACTGGATCGCACGACGAAGCGGGGTCGCGGTTGCACGGTCGCAACCACGGCCCCGCTCTCATACCGAATCCACAAAAACGGCGAAAGGTACAGAGGAACAGACAACAGCCAGAGGAACAGAGGAAAACCGGTTCGTCTCCGTTCCTCTGGCCTTTGTCCGTTCCTCTGTACCTGATACCGAATCCGAAAAATAGAGTGCGTGACTTCCTGAGGGAGGCGCCGCAGTAAACTGGACCCTTTCCGGGAGCCGGCGCGCCGACCGAAAGACCTGGCCAGAAGAAACGACGGGGCTGGTTCGGTGCTCTGATCCGGCCCCTGCGTGGCGGAAAGAAGGTCCTTCGGTCGCGCGCAGAGCGCAATGCGAGCCGCTGGACTTGCGCGGGCGCTCCCTCAGGAAGTCACGTTTCTTTTTCCGGATTCGGTATGATGCTTTCCGGATCTGGTATCATACCACTGGAGGAAGCGTCGCCCTCGACTCCCGACGGCTTCTCTCGCGCCCCTGCGTCCTCCTCCGCCTCGCAGGCCGGGCAAGGCTTTGCGCCATGGAACTGCATCGGCGCCATCGGACCTCGTTCCCAGCATCGCCCTTCCCACGCTCCACCGGGCGCCTCCGTCCACCGATGCGGCCACGATCTACACGGCGTCCCTGCCTGGACGGCTACGCGGCATCGTCGTCACCGGCATGCAGGACGACGTCCAGGCGCCGCAGCATCGCGATGATCTCCTCAGGGGACACGCCGTTGTCATTCAACAGGGTTGCCGCTACCTCCCTGCGCGCCCTGGAAAGCGCCAGGAGGAGGTGCTGAGTGCCGATGTACGCGCTCCCGAAGCCGCCCGCGGTCTCTACCATGTCGGACAGAACACCGGATGCGGCAGCCGAGTACGCCGGCGGCTGGTCGGGCAAGGTCTTCGCCCTTGCCCGCCGCACCTCGTAGGCTGCCTGCAGTTTCGGTTCGTCCAC
>DASQBH010000238.1:0-3837 GCA_035635315.1 Longimicrobium sp. | reverse complement strand
GGGCGAAGGTGGCATCCACACCCCTGCCCTGCCCGTGGTACGACCGATACGGGGCCGGACGTGGGCGCGGATCTCTCGGCAATCCCTGCGCCATCATTGTGCAAAGATTAAACAGCAAGGGACGCTCTCCAGCATCCTGTCCCCAGGCTGCGGAAGCGCCGGCCGCGGAACGTCTGGTGCCGCTGGCAAGGGTCCTGCAAAACGGCGCGGCCATGCGCACCGTCGAATCCAGCGAACCGGCCCCCGAGCGGCACGCCGCCCGGCCTTCTGAGCCTGCCCCGGACCCCGATGCCGGCACCGCGCGCAGCGCCGACGCCCCGCCGCTGGGCGAGCCCGGCCGCGAGACGCTGGAGCGCGAAGCCGCCTGGCGCCGCGCCGAAGGGCTTGCCGCCCAGCGCGACGCGGGGGGCGAGCCGCCGCGCGACCCGTACCGCGGCCTGGCGCACCCGGAGATCGCCCGCCACGCCTTTGCCGTGCTCGCCGAGAACGTGCGCGACTACGCCGTGTTCCTGATGGACCCCGACGGCGTGATCATCTTCTGGGGCGAGGGTGCGCGCCTGATGAAGTGGTGGACGCGCGAAGAGGCCGAGGGGGGGCATCTGCGGCTGCTGTACCCGGACGGCGGCTCCGAGGACGGCACCGCCGAAGACCACCTGCTGCAGGCCGCCCGCGACGGCGAGTACACGGGCGAGGGGCACCGGGTGCGTAACGACTGCTCCACCTTCTGGGCCGGCGTCACCCTTACCGCGCTGCGCGACGCGGACGGCAGGCTGGTGGGCTTTGCCAAGGTCACCCGCGACCTTACCGCCCGCCGCGCCGCCGACGCCGCACTGGTGGCCGCGCACGAGGCCGCCGAGCGGGCGCGGCGCCACGCGGAAGAGGCCAGCCAGATGAAGAGCCTGTTCCTGGCCACCATGAGCCACGAGATCCGCACGCCGCTCAACGCCATCATGGCGTACACGGAGATCCTGGGGATGGAGATGGCCGGGCCGCTGAACCCCGCGCAGCGGGGCCAGTTGGGCCGCATCCGCACCAGCAGCCAGCACCTGCTGGGGATCATCGACGACGTGCTGGACCTGTCGCGGGTAGAGGCCGGGCGGATGGTGGTGGGCCGCTCCGTTCTGGAGGTGGACGCCGTGCTGGCCGAGGCGCTCACCCTGGTCGAGGCGCAGGCCGGGGAGCGGGGGGTGGAGCTCTGCAGCGCCCTCTCGGGGATCGCCTCGGACCTCACCGCCTGGGGCGACGCGGAGCGGGCGCGGCAGATCCTGCTCAACCTGCTCACCAACGCCGTCAAGTTCACCAACCCGGGCGGGCGCATTACCGTGAGCGCGGGGAGCGCGCTGCAGCCGCCGGCGGAGGCGCGGCTGGAGGGGACGGGGCCGTGGGTGTACCTGCGGGTGGAGGATACGGGCAAGGGAATTCCCCCGGAGCGCCTGGACGCCATCTTCGAGCCCTTTGTGCAGGCCGACATGACGCTCACCCGCCAGCACGGGGGGAGCGGGCTGGGGCTGGCCATCAGCCGCCAGCTGGCGCGGCTGATGGGCGGCGACCTGACGGTGCGCAGCACCGAGGGGCTGGGCTCGTCGTTCTTCTTCTGGCTCCCCGCGGCGCCCGCGGAGATGGTGCGCGCCAGGATGGGCGAGGCGCCCGTGGCCGATCCGCAGAGCACCGCCATCCTGCGCGAAGTGCGTGACGCCATCATCGCCGAGATGGAGCGCATCCTGTACGCTTTCGTGGCGCGCCTTCGCAGCGACCCCGGCACCCCGAGCGCCCACGCCCGCAGCGAGGCGGAACTGGAGGACCACCTGGCCAGCTTTCTCTCCGACGTGGCGCAGACGTTCGGGGGGATGGACCTGGCGGGCGGGTCGGATTCCGGGTCGCTGCGGGACGGCAGCGACATCCAGCGCCGCATCAGCGAGCGCCACGGCGAGCAGCGGTTCCGCCTGGGGTGGGCGGAGGCGGAGGTGGTGCGGGAGCACCAGATCCTGGCGGAGGAGCTGGCGGCCGCCATCCGGCGCCAGGTAAAGCGCGAGCGGCCGTACGAGGTGCAGGAGATGATCGACGCCGTGCAGAAGTTCCTGGCCGCCGGCGAGCGGGTGAGCCTGGAAAGCTACCGCCGCGCCGTCCGGGCCTGACCCCGATCTTCCGGCGTTCTGCGTTCCGGCTCGCTGCGTTCAGCGAAAGAATTTAGCCTGACCGATTGGCTTCCTGAGCCTGAGCCCTGAGGCTGAGAGGGTGTTGCTAAACCCAAACATGATTTCCTGAGGGAGCGCCACGCGGAACCCGGACCTTCACAAGCGTTTGCGCGCGACCGAAGGATCTCCTTTCGGCGGCCTCGAGGCTGGATTCACGGCGTCAATCCAGCCCCACGGTTCTGCCGGCGAGATCCTTCGGTCGGCACCAA
The DNA here is from genome assembly GCA_035635315.1 of Longimicrobium sp. Lineage (GTDB taxonomy): Bacteria > Gemmatimonadota > Gemmatimonadetes > Longimicrobiales > Longimicrobiaceae > Longimicrobium. The sequence continues at coordinate 1,433 of DASQBH010000238.1, read as the reverse complement.
AGTCTTTCGTACAAGCAGGTTGTGGAGCGGCGCCTCCCTCAGGAAATCAAAGTCTGGGCAGGTTTGGCAACACCCTCTGAGGGAGGCGCTGCTCCCAACTCGCTGCGACCGAAGGATCTCGCCGGCAGCACCCGGGGGCTGGACCGGTGGCGCGTGGCCAGCCCCGCAATCGCCGAGGCGAGATCCTTCGGTCGCGCACAAGCGGTTGAGTGACTTCGAGTTCGCCGTGTGCGCTCCCTCAGGAAGTCAGTCTTCTGTTATCTGAAAGACCAGATTCTTGAACACACTCCGAGAATTCTTCCCCAGATTCGTAAACAAAAGACTTGTCAGTTGCTGCGCCCTGAATCATTTTGGCCGGCGCCTCGTATATCCCGCCCGTTCTGTCGGTCGCGCTCTCCCTCAACACACGGAAACGCCGCATGCACAAGCACTTCGCCGTTGCCGCCGCCGCGCTTTCGCTGGCCTTCGTCCATCCCGCCGCCGCGCAGGGCGGCGGGTTTGGAACCGCGGGGACGGTGCCGTTCGCCCTGCAGGGCCGCGTGTACTTCATCCCCGAAAACTCCGAGCAGCTGCCGGACTTTTCGCGGCTGCGGCCGCAGGGCACCATCTCCACCACGGTGCTCAACATCCAGCCGCAGAGCTTTACGGTGGGCTTTCCCGGCGTGACGGATCGCTTCGAATGGTTCGCCATCGACTACAACGGCCGCATCATGCTGCCGCAGGCGGGCACCTACACCTTTCGCCTGACCTCGGATGATGGATCAAAGCTGTTCATCGACGGCGACCTGGTGATCGACAACGACGGCGTCCACGGCCCGGGCGCGATAGACGGCGAGGCCACACTGGCTGCGGGGATCCACGAGGTGCGGGTGCAGTACTTTCAGGGCCCGCGCGAAGAGGTGGCGCTGGTGCTGGAGTGGGGGCCGGATGCGGAGAACCTGCGGCCGCTGGACTTTGGCGCGCTGGCGCCGGCGCAGTATCGCCGCGAGGGCAACCGGCTGCGCGCGGAGATGTCGGGCGGGGTGCTGTTCGCCACCAACAGCGCGGAGCTCACGCCGGCCGCGGTAACGCTGCTGGGCGAGATCAAGCGGACGATGATCGATCCACACCCCAACGCCCGCATCACCATCGACGGCCACACCGACGACGTGGGCGCCGACGCCGCCAACCAGTCGCTCTCGGAGCGCCGGGCGCGCTCGGTGGTGGCGTGGCTCACGGCGCAGGGCATAGCCGCGGCGCGCATGGAGGCCACGGGCCACGGCGAAACCCAGCCCAAGGTCCCCAACACCAGCGACCGCAACCGCGCCCAGAACCGCCGCATCGAGATCACCGTCACCCTCCCCTGACGGGCGGATCAACAGCGCGCGAAACACGACCGGCCCCGCATCCACTGCGGGGCCGGTCATCGTTGCAGATAAGAAATTGATTTTCCT
>DASQBH010000237.1:0-2139 GCA_035635315.1 Longimicrobium sp. | reverse complement strand
CCCCGTTCCCCACCCGTAAGGCGCGCTCCGTCTTTTGCTACCTGGTGCTGCACGCCGGGCGGATGCACCCGCGCGACCTGCTGACCGGCCGCTTCTGGGGCGACCATCCCGAGCAGAGCGCGCGCCGGCAGTTGAGCACGGAGCTGTGGCGCATTCGCCGCGTGCTGGCCTGCGACCCCGACGCGGTGACGCTGCGGGTGGAAGAGGACGCGGTCGGCATCCAGCTGCACGCGGAGGCGCGGCTGGACACGGCCGCGTTCGAGGAGATGCTTCGTCCCGCCGCGCACCGCCGCCCGGAGGAGCTCACGCCGGCGGAGGTGCGGGGGCTGGAGGACGCCGCGGCCCTGTACCGCGGCGCCCTGCTGGAGGAGGTGTACGAGGACTGGTGCGCGTACGAGCGCGAGCGGCTGCGGGCGCTGGCGCTGGACGCGCTGTTCCGGGCCATGGAGTACCACCTGCACCGGCGCAACTGGAGCGCCGCGCTGGAGCATGGGCAGCGCCTGCTGGACGCGGACCCGCTGAACGAGCCCGCGCACGCCGCGCTGATGCGCTGCCACTTCGGCTCCGGCAACCGGGCCGCGGCGCTGCGCCAGTACGACCGCTGCATGCGCCTGCTGCGCGACGAGCTGGACGTGGAGCCCATGCCCGAAACCGTCGCCGTCTACGAGCTCATCCGCGCCGGGACCTCCCCGGACCCGATCGCCGCTCCTCCCGCGGCCGCTCCCTCGTCGGCCTCTGCGTCCGCCACCGACGCGCTCGCCCGCCTGCAGGCCGCCGAGCGCGACCTGCGCCGCGCCCACCGCCTGCTGCACCGCGGCCTGCACACCCTGCGCGACCTGCGCGCCCAGGTCCCCCCGCTGGACTGAGATCCACCAGAAGAATTCTCACCCAGAGCAACAGAGGAACGGAGACCCAACCGGGTCGCTGTTCCTCCGTTTCTCTGCTTGATACCGATCCGTAAAAACAACTGCGAAAGGTACAGAGGGACAGACAAAAGCCAGAGGAACAGAGAAAATCCGTTTTCCTCTGTTCCTCTGGCTTTTATCTGCTCCTCTGTACCCCCTTCCAGTCTTTTAGCGGATCCAGGGAGACCCGTTTCCTTCCGCGGAATCCGGGTTGAGACGCTCGTGAGAGGGTTCTGCGAGATGCTTGATGGAGGCCGCGCCTACATTGGCCGCCGGGCACGGAAACACCCCTTCGCATCAGGCAGGGTGCCATGGCGCAACAGTACCCCATCGCGCGGCTGCTGATGGCCCCGGAGTACCGGGCCATGGCGCCCGAGCGGATCGAAAGCGTCCTCGCCTCCACCTTCCCCGACATGGCGCCCGAGGACGCGGAGAACTTCCTGCGCGACTTCGGCCGCGCCTTTCAGTCCGTGGGGCAGACGGTGGCGCAGCGCGCGCCCGCCATCTTCAGCGGCGCCGTGCAGGGGGCCACCACCGGCGCCGCGCTGGGGCCCTGGGGCGCCCTGGGCGGCGCGCTGGTGGGCGGCACCATGGGCGGGCTGAGCCAGGGCGGACCCGGCGGTGGCGCTCCCTCCGCGCCACCCGCCGCCGCCCCTGTGCCCTCCCGCGCGCGCGCCATGCCCGCGCCGTCGCGCGCCGCCGCCGCGCCCACCCCCGGCGTGCAGCAGCTGATGGCGCTCCTGGCCCAGCCGCAGACCTTTCAGGCGCTCCTGGCCGCGGCCATGGGGAGCGCCGGGCGTTCCACCGTCCCCGCGGGGGGCACCGCCGTCCCCACCGCCTCGGTGCTGGGCGCGCTGGGAACGCTGGCCACCCGCGCCGCGGAGGAGCTGGGCAGCGTCCGCGGCGAGAGCGAAGGGGTGCCCGAGTACCTGATGGAGGCCGAGGGCGAGTACGCCGTCGACCCCGCGGACCCCGACGCCCGCGCCCGCCGCCTTCTCGGCGTCCTGGCCCACGCCAACGAGCACTGGCTGGAATACGACGAGGACGACGAGTACGACGAATATGACGAGGACTACGAGGCGTACGACGAATACGACGAGTACGATGAATATGACGAGTCGTACGACGAATACGACGAGGACGACGACGAGCCGGACGGCGGGGATGATGGCGGCGACGGCGGGGATGACGGGGGTGGCGATGCCGGCGGCGAGCCCGCACCGGCGCCCGGACC
>DASQBH010000236.1:0-2079 GCA_035635315.1 Longimicrobium sp. | reverse complement strand
TGGACTTCCGCGCGCGTGGCCGGATCGGCGCCGGGGGCGGCGTCGTCGGCGTCGGGCGGAGCCAGGTGCAGGGCGGTCGCGTTCATCCGGAGGGGTGTATCGGGTGGGTCAGCGGGCGCCGGTCATGTCGGCCACCTGCGCCACGTCCTTGTCGCCGCGGCCGCTCAGGCACACCAGCACGGGGCCGCGGTCCTTCCAGCGGGCGCCCTCGCGCAGCACGTACGCAATGGCGTGGGCGCTCTCCAGCGCGGGGATGATCCCCTCCAGCCGCGCCAGGCGTCCAAACGCGTCCAGCGCCTCGGCGTCGCTCACGGCGGCGTAGGTGGCGCGGCCGCTGTCCTTCAGAAACGAGTGCTCCGGCCCCACGCCGGGGTAGTCCAGACCGGCGCTGACGGAGTGCGCGTGGGCCACCTGCCCGCCCTCGTCCTGCAGCAGGTACGAATAGGAGCCCTGGAACACGCCGGGAGTTCCCCGCGTGAGCGGCGCCGCGTGCCGGGGCGTATCGATCCCGTCCCCCGCCGCCTCCACGCCCACCAGCTCCACCCCCGCGTCCTGCACGAAGGGGTGAAAGGTGCCGATGGCGTTGGATCCGCCCCCCACGCAGGCCACCACGGCGGCGGGAAGCCGGCCGGCCACCTCCAGCAGCTGCCCCCGCGCCTCGCGGCCGATGACGGACTGAAAGTCACGCACCATCCGCGGATACGGGTCCGGACCCACGGCGCTGCCCAGGATGTAGTGCGTGTCGCGGACGTTGGTCACCCAGTCGCGCAGCGCCTCGTTCCCCGCGTCCTTGAGCGTCCGCGTGCCGCTGGTCACCGGCCGCACCTCGGCGCCGAGGAGGTGCATGCGGTAGACGTTCAGCGACTGGCGCCGCACGTCCTCCTCGCCCATGTAGACGATGCAGCGCAGCCCGAAGAGCGCGCACGCCGTGGCGGTGGCCACGCCGTGCTGCCCCGCGCCCGTCTCGGCGATGATGCGCTCCTTCCCCATCCGCCTGGCCAGCAGCGCCTGTCCCAGCGCGTTGTTGATCTTGTGCGAGCCGGTGTGGTTCAGGTCCTCGCGCTTCAGCCAGACGTCGATCCCCCCCGCCGCCTCGCCGAGACGCTTCGCCGGATACAGCGGCGTGGGGCGGCCGACGTAGTCGCGCCAGAGCGCGCCCAGCTCGTCCCAGAACGAGGGGTCGGCGGCGGCCGCGGCGTACACCTGGGCCAGCTCGTCCAGCGCGGTGATCAGCGTCTCGGGAACGAAGCGGCCCCCATATTCGCCAAAGCGGCCGGAGGGATCGGCCACGGCGGTGCCTGCGTCGACTGCCTGGTACGTCATGCCTGCCGTGTCAAACGGAAGAATGCACGGCGCGCACAAAATCGCGCACCGCCTGCGGGTCTTTGCGCCCCGGCGCGGCTTCAACGCCGGAGCTCACGTCTACTGCGTGGGGGCGCAGGATGCGGACGGCTTCGGCCACGTTGTCCGGCCGCAGCCCGCCCGCGGCGATCAACCGGGTCCCGGCGGAAAGCTCGCCCAGCCGCTCGGCGACGGCTTCCCACGGAAAGCGGACGCCGGCCCCGCCGTGCGTGCCGGGGCTGTAGCCGTCCACCAGCAGGGCGTCCACGGCGCCTGCGTAGCGGGCCGCGGCGGCGGAAAAGTCGTCGGCACTGCGCGCGCGCACCGCCTTCCACACCTCCCACCCCGCCGCGCGCATCCGCGCCGCGAAATCGGGGGATTCGTCGCCGTGCAGCTGCAGCACGTCCACCCCCGCCTTCTCTGCGACGGATCTGAGGATCAGTTCATCCTCATCCACAAAAACGCCGACCCGCCGTGCCTGGAAACTTCGCAAGATAATGCGCGCGTCGTCCGCCGTCACGCTTCGCCGATAGCCCGGGGCCAGAATCACGCCCAGCCAGCGCGCCCCCGCCTCCGCCGCGACGGCCGCGTCCTCGTGGCGCATCAGCCCGCAGACCTTGACCTCCGTCATCCCCCGCGCGCTTCCGACTTCGGCCGGCCGACGAGGACCGAGGCGGCGGCGCGCAGGTCCGGCTGCCGCATCAGCGATTCGCCGACGAGGATGGCGTCGATCCCCGC
>DASQBH010000235.1:0-3225 GCA_035635315.1 Longimicrobium sp. | reverse complement strand
GACTTCGCGGTCACTGTGGTTGTGATCGGCGTGCCGCAGCAGCGTAGAAATCGGCAATCGCCGCTTGGGGGCCAGCATATTCATGAGTAGTTCTCCTGCAGTTCGGTCGGCCTAGGGTCTGAGGACGGTGGACCCGACCGTCCGCCGCGCCTCGAGCGCGCGATGCGCCTCGGCGGCGTCGGCAAGCGCGAAGGTCTGGTTCGGCTCGCTCGCGATCTTGCCAGCGAGCACCCAGTCGAAGACTTCCCGCGCCATGTCGAGCATGTGCGACCGCGGCGTGGCGTAGTGCACCATCGCCGGGCGGGTCAGCCAGATCGAGCCCTTCATTGCCAAGAGCGTCGTGTCGATGACGACCGGGCCGGAGGACGTGCCGTTGCTGACGAGCACGCCGCGCGGCTGCAAGCTGTCGAGCGAGGCCATCAGCGTGTCCTTGCCCACCGAGTCGTAGACCACCGGCACGCCTTTGCCGTCGGTGAGTTCTCGTACCCGCTTCGCGATGTCCTCGCGCGAGGTGACGATGATGTGGGCGCAGCCGTTCGCCCGGGCGATCTCGGCCTTCTCGTCGGTACTGACGGTGCCGATCATGGTGACGCCGAGGGCGCGCGCGAGCTGGCTGGCGATCAGCCCGACACCGCCGGCGGCAGCGTGGTAAAGGATCGTCTCACCGCCCTTCAGCGGATAGACCTGCCGGAACAGGTACTGGGCAGTCATGCCCTTCATCATCAGGGTCGCGGCGGTGCTGTCCCTGACGCCCTCGGGGATCGGGATGAGAACGTCGGCCGGCATGACTCGCACGTCGGAATAAGCGCCTTGCGGGCCGAGGAGGTAGCCGACCCGGTCCCCCGGGCGGATGTCGGCGACCCCGGGCCCCACCGCCTCGACGACGCCCACGGCGTCGGAGCCGAGGCCGTTCGGCAGCGGCATCGGATAGCGGCCGGTGCGGAAATAGACGTCGATGAAGTTGACGGCCACATAGGTATGCCGGACCCGCGCCTCTCCCGGCCCGGGTTCGCCGATCTCGACCTGCTCAAGCCTGAGCACTTCCGGCCCGCCGGTCTCATGGATGCGTATGGCGTAGGACATGGCTTTTCTCCAAGGCCGCGCGCCGGTCAGGCGACCGCCGCGCTTCCGATTTCAAGTTCCGAGATCAGGCTTTCGGCCATCGGCCATTCGCCGAAGCCGGAAGCGGGGTTCAGGTGGCCGACCGGGCCGAGATCCACCAGTCGGGAGCCCCAGTCGCGCGCAAGGCCGGCCACGCGGTCGAAGCTGCCGAGCGGGTCGTTGCGGCTCGCCGCGACGATGCTCGGGAACGGCAGCCGCTCGTGCGGCACCGGCAGCCAACCGCCGGCTGCGAGGTCGGCGATGGTCGGGTAGCCTTCCGGCATCGGCCGCTCGAAGTCGGGCGGCGTTGCCAGCAGTGCGCCCAGGACCGGGCGGCGGGTGCTGCGCGCCCAGTGAGCGAGCATCACCGCGCCGCCGCTGTGCGCGACGATGACCAGCGGCCCCTCGACCGCCTGCGCCTCCCGCTCGATGGCGGCGCAGCGCGCGGTGCAGTCAAGGTCCGTGCGGCCCATCGGCGGCACGGTGCGGACCCGCGGCAGCCGCGCGCCGAGCACTGTCTGCCAGTGCTCGGCGACGTGGTCGCGAAGGCCCGGGACGATCAGGACGGTTGCCCCGGACATGGTCGCGTCACTCGGCCGCGCAGCGCAGCACGCCGCGCTGGCCGGGCACGCGGTTCGGCGCGAAGCCGTTGCGGGCGAGGGTCTCGTCGGCCGAGCCGTAGAACTCGCCCAGCCGGTAGATGCGGCGCGCCTCCTTGCCGGTGGCGATGTCGCGGCCGAACTCGCGCGAGATGCGCACGATCTGCTCGATCTGCTCGACGGTGCTGAACTTCGCGGTCCGGCGCTGGTTCCAGATGTTGTCCTCGATGCCGACGCGCACGTGCAGGCCCATGGCGATCGCCATCATGTTGACCGGCAGCACGTTGAGCATCGACGATTCCAGCGTCAGGACGGCGCCGTCCGGCGTGCCGCGAACGAAGTTCGCGAGGTTGTAGATGTTCGGCGCATCGAAGCCGCCGCCGATCGCGACCCAGGTCAGGATAAGCGGGACGTTGCAGGTGCCGCGGCGCATCATCCGCTCGACCGTCTCGAGCTGGGTGATGTTGGCGAGCTGGAAGTGGGTCTGGATGCCCTTCTCCGACAGGCGGCGGATGTGCTCCTCGACCCACTCCGGGCCAGCGGGGACCGTCATCTCCCGGTACGCATGGTAGAGCGCCGGATCGGCGATCGACGTCCCGCGAAGGTCGGCGTCGTTCATCTGCTCGACGATGTTCATCTGATTGGTGTTGATCGCGATCGTCACCTGGTCGGGGGCCGGCGTCAGCTCGGCGAGCATGTGCCGGGTGTCGTCCGAGAGCCACTTCGCCTCGGCGCCCTCACCCTCGGGGGCGAAGGAGATCGAGCCGCCGACTTGCAGGATCATGTCAGGGACCGCAATCCGCAGCCGCGCCAGCAGCTCGTTGTACATCGACAGCCGCTTGGAGCCCTTGCCGTCCAGCTCGCGGACGTGGAGGTGCAGCACCGTCGCGCCGGCGTTGTAGCAGTCGACCGCCTTCTGGACGTGCTCGTCCATGGTCAGCGGGATGTCCTCGGGGAAGTCCGCCGGCATCCACTCCGGGCCGTACGGCGCAGCGGTGATCACGAGCTTTTCCTGGTTCTCGGGAAAAAGCGAGCCATCCATGAAGTTCATGGTCATTCCTTTCGGTTGCTTAGAGTTCGGTTCGGCCGCGTGGCCGGGTCAGTAAGGCAGGTCGCCGACGATGCCCGCCCGCTCCATCTTCCGGTGGCACGGCGGGTAGTCCATCACCGCGTAGTGCTGCGTGGACCGGTTGTCCCAGAACGCCACGCTGTTCGGCTTCCACCGCCAGCGCACCTGGAACTCCGGCACGAAGGCCTGGCTGATCAGGTAGTTGAGAAGCTGGCTGGCGCCGGGCGAGTAGTCCTGTCCGAAGCGCACGTTCCCGGCGGTGTGGAAGTTGGTGAAGTGCGTGGTGAACGCGTTCACGAAGAGCACCTTCTCCCCGGTCTCCGGGTGGATGCGCACCACGGGGTGCTCGGCGTCCGGGAACTGCGCCTTCAGCGCAAGGCGCTTTTCGATCGGCATGGCCGCCCCGAAGCTCGCCTCGATGCTGTGGCGGGCGTGCAGGGGCGCGATCTGCTCCTT
>DASQBH010000234.1:0-3291 GCA_035635315.1 Longimicrobium sp. | reverse complement strand
CCCGGCCCTGTTCGTGTTGGTGCGTCAGTGGCGCGTCGTCCGCGCGAGCTGGCGAATCAGCTCGGCCCGGCGCGCCCGAGCAGCGCGTGGACGGCTTCCATCCCCGGATCGCGGCCCGCGCGGAACGCGGCGACCGTCCACGGGGCAGGGACCTGCGGGTCCAGGCTGCCCACCCGGATCGGGTTGCGCCGGACCGGGCCGTGGCAGTCCGGGAACGCCGCGCACCCGCCCTCGTAGTCGTGCCGCTCCCGCGAGAACATCACCCCGGTGTCGGTGCCGGGGAGCGCGCGCATCCGGCTCTCGGCAAAGAACACCAGGCGGTCGCCGGCCGGCTCGCCCACGATCGTCACCCGGTCCGGCGCGGCCTGCGTGAGGTAGCCCACGCTGGAGATGCCGGCCGAGAAGGTCCGCGGGCCGGTCAGGACGAAGATGCGCCCCGGCACCAGGCCGGGCAGCTCCTGCATGAACCGCCGGGTGGTGTTCAGGTCGCCGCCGCCGTTGAGCCGCATGTCCAGCACAAAGTGTTGGGGACGAGCCGCCGCGATCTCCGCGCGTACGGAATCGAGCACCGCGGCAATGGACTGCCCCGGCGCGTCGTGGTTCTGCCGCATCTGGAACACGAACACCCCGGGCTGCCACGTCGTGGACCGGCGGAACGCCACCCCCGGCTCCTGTAGCGCCCAGGGCGGATTTCCGACCAGGGTCCGCCACCCGGGGCGGCCTCCGTCCGGAAAGAAGGCCTGGTCCACGCGGGCCACCCCACGCCCCACCGTGTCCCCCCTGAGCGTGCGGCTCACGACCGTGCCGTCGGGCCGCCGGAAGCGGTACACGGCCTCGGCGGGTGAGCCGATGAGCCCCATTGCGTGCAGCTGCTCCGGGCTCTCCAGCAGGTACGGGGCAAACTGGTCCCGCCACGCCGCCGTCCCGCCGTACAGCGCACGGTTCTCCGCGAGCAGCCGCTCCACCGGCAGCTCGCCGATCGCGACCAGCGATGCGCCCAGCAGGTCTTCATGCCCGCGCGTGGCATGGGCCACCAGCAGCCCGTCGGACAGCGGCAGCAGACGCACGCCCACCCGGTTCGTCCGGCTGATCCGGGCCCCGGGCCCCAGGAGCGAATGCCCGTTGTCCGCCAGCGCGACCACGCGCGAGAGCTGAAGCTCGAAGGCGAGGTCGGAGAGGGAGGCCGACCGGGCGGACACGGAATCCAGCAGCGCCAGCGCCTGCGCCCGTCCCGCGTCGGTGAATGCCTTCTCCTCGGACGTGACGATGGAGCGCATGACGGCGAGCGTCTCCTGGCGCGGAGCCGTCTGTGCCGCCGCCCCCGCGGCCTGCATGGCCGCCGCCGCGACGCATACGGGAAGGAGTCGCATGATGGATCGCATACGCTGCCGCCTCGGCCGGGGTTGTGGGGACCGCGGGAGCATCCCGCGACGCGTTGTGGTGCGGCAGGGGCCGTGCCTGCCGGGATGGTATGAGCTCGCCGTGTGGACGGCGAGCTCGTGGTGGGATGCTTGCACATCACAAAGCGTTTGGATCCACCCGGCTTGCAGCGTGTCCGAGGAACCCTCGGCAGAAGTCTCTGCGGCTGGAGGTCGAAGTCTTCAGTCTTGGCCGAAGAAGGCGCGGCGCCTTCCGCTCCTTGCCCGGAGAGCGCAGATTGCGTCCCTCGCCGCAGCATCAGCCCACTCCGCACCCCCGGACCCCAGGTCATGCCAGAGGCCCAATCCCCTGCGTGGATGCAGGCACTGCTGCCGTACGCCGAACGCAGCGACTACCGCGTCCCGCTCAAGGTCCCCGTCCACATGCCCAGCGGCCGGATGATCAGCGACGTCGCCGGCGTGTACCTGCGCCTGCCGCGCTGGGAGGGCCCTCCGTTCGCCGACGACTTCGGCAAGAAGGCGGCGGGGATGGTGGAGCTGGACGGCGAGCACACGTTCGCGGAGCTGGCGGTGCTGCGGCTGCTGGAGCGCGAGGGGTGGAGCGGGCGGTGGGTGAACACCTGGAGCGCCAAGGGCGAGGTGTGGAAGTACCTCACCCGCTGGGACGACGTGCCCCGCGCCGAGCAGCGGAACCGCGTGATTGAAGACGAGGATCCTCGCGTCGTGCTGGCCGGGGTCGCGCGGCGGGCCAAGAAGCGCTACGCCGGGTGCTGGGACGTGTACGCCTGGCGCGGCGACGACTTCGCCTTTCTGCAGACCAAGCGCGGCGCCCCCACGGCAAAGGCGGAGCTGGGAGCGGCCCAGGCGGAGTGGCTGCACACGGCCCTGCTCTTTGGAGACCAGCGGATCACACTGGCGTCCTTCGCCGTCGTGAACTGGGATTATCGCTGACCACCAGGTTTTCGCCGCACGCAGCCGCACCTTGCCGTATCGACACTCCCCAGGCACGAAAGGACAACCCGATGAGCTCTGCCACCGAGGCAAAGGCCCTCCTGGAACGGCTCGACAGCACCCGGCCCAACAATACCGAGATCCGCAACATCGCCAGGGAGCAGGGGAAGAACGCGGAGCTCGCGGCGTATCTGTGGAAGCACGGCGGTTTCAGCGCCCGGATGCTGTCCCTGCTCATCCTGGACCTCAAGGCGGTCGACGTCCCCTCTATCGAGAGGATGATCTCGGACCTCGAAGCCGCGGAGGGAAAGGAGCAGTCGCAGCTGCTGGACTGGATGATCGCGAACGTGATCATGAAGAAGGCGGCGCTGAAGAACGAGACGGCAAAGTGGCGTGACGATCCGTCTACGCTCAGGCAGCGCGTGTTCTGGTCGGTGCAGGCGCGGTCGGTCCGGGCGGAGAACCACGCGCTCAACGAGCAGCTGCTGGAGCACATCGAGCAGGAGCTGCCTGCGGCGAGCGAGAAGGTGCAGTGGAACATGAACTGGTGCGCGGCGCAGATCGGCATCGCGGACGAGCGGCTGCGCGGCCGCTGCATCGCGCTGGGGGAGCGGACGGGCCTCTACCGCGACTACAAGGTTTCGAAGGGGTGCACCTCGCCGTATCTCCCGAGCTGGATCGGCGCCGTCGTGGGCAAGCAGGTGCCGGCGTAGGCGCTGCGGCAAGTTCGGCTGGGGCGCCCCGGACGAGGCGGTGCCCCGATCCTTCAAAACAATGGCCTCCGCGCCCCTCCGCGTGAGACACCTTCTTTGTGCGGTCCTGGAGCCATGCCTTGCGCGTAGTAACTTTATAATATAAAGTACTTCGCAGTGAAGGTGCGCTGTGCATGCCCGGTGATGGAAGGTCTACGCGAACAGGAGGCGGTGATGAGGAAGTGGCTGAGACGCATCCGGGGCGCAGT
>DASQBH010000233.1:0-4774 GCA_035635315.1 Longimicrobium sp. | reverse complement strand
CCTGGCGGGGTCCGTGCCCGTTGCACGGCGGCGAGGGGCCCAACTTCTCCGTCGATCCCGCCAAGGGCTTCTACAAGTGCTTCGTCTGTGGCGAGGCGGGAACGGTCTACAACTTCATGATGAAGCACCTCGGGATGACCTTTCCCGAGGCCGTGCGCTGGACGGCGGCGCGCGTGGGCGTGGAGGTCCCCGACGAGCGCGAGGCGCAGCGCGACCGGGAAGAGGATCCCAACCGCGTCCTGTACGAGGTGAACGGCTTTGCGGCCAAGTGGTTCCGCGAGCAGCTGGCCTCCCCCGCCGGGCAACGCGCCCGCGACTACCTGCAGCGCCGCGGCATCACCCCCGAGAGCATCGAGCGCTTCGGGCTGGGGTGGGCGCCGGAGGAGTGGGACGCGTTCGGCAACGCCGCGCGCAAGGCCGGCTTCCACACCGCCGACCTGCTCACCGTCGGCCTGGTGAAGGAGGCCAAGAAGACGGGCCGCGAGCCGTACGACGCCTTCCGCGGCCGCGTCATCTTTCCCATCGAGGACCTGGGCGGCCGCGTGCTGGCCTTCGGCGGGCGGGTGCTGGAGCAGGTGGAGGAGCACGTCCCCAAGTACCTCAACTCCCCCGAGTCGCCCGTCTACAGCAAGGGCCGCACGCTGTACGGGCTGGGGTGGAGCCGCGGCTCCATCCGCCGCGAAGAGGTGGCGCTCGTCGTGGAAGGGTACATGGACTACGTGTCGCTGGCGGCGCACGGCGTGACCAACGTCATCGCGCCGCTGGGGACGGCGATGACGGACGAGCAGGCCGCGCTCATCGCCAACTACGCCCCGCGCGCCATCCTCCTCTACGACAGCGACAAGGCCGGCCTCAAGGCCACCTTCCGCAACGGCGACCAGCTGCTGCGCGCGGGGGTGGAGGTGCTGGTGGCCACGCTGCCGGAGGGCGAGGACCCCGACTCGCTGGTGCGCGCCCAGGGCGCCGACGCGCTGCGCCGCTACCTGAGCGACGCGCTGGACGTGATGGACCGCAAGATCCAGCTGCTGGACCGCAAGGGGCTGTTCACCAGCATCAAGGGGACGCGCCGCGCCATCGACGTGCTGCTGCCCACCGTCCGCGCCGCGCGGGACGCGGTGGTGCGCGGGCTGTACCTCAAGCGCATCAGCGACCGCACCTCGGTGCCGGTGGAGACGCTGGAGGCCGAGGCCAACGCCGTCACCGAGCAGCCGCGCACGTTCGGCGAGATGCACGACCAGCGGCGCCGCGAGCGCGAGGCGGGCCGCGGCCCGCGCTTTCAGGCGGACCTGTCGCGCTACGAGCCGCGCCGCGATCCGCGCGAGCAGCGCTCCAGCCCGGAGCGGCGCCTGCGCATGGGCGCCGAGCGCGACCTGCTGATGATGATGTTCCACTCCGAGCGCTGGGTGGAGGAGTGCGCCAAGTTCGTGGGCCCCGACGAGTTCGAGGACCCCGACTACCGGCGGCTCTTTCGCGTGCTCATCGAGACGGAGGGGCAGCGCGACCCCGAAGGGCTGTGGCTGCTGAACTTTCCCGAGGACCTGGCCGGCGACGTGGAGGCCATCCGCCAGCGCGTGGAGCACCACGACTGGAGCGGGGAGCAGCGCTTCTTTGCCGAGAACATGGACAAGATCCTGGCGCGTCCAACGGAAAAGGAGGCGCGCGACATCAAGCAGGACGCGCCCACCGACGACACGGTAGACCAGGACATCCTGGAGCGCATGCGGGACCAGCTGGCGTTCCGGCGCGAGAACAAGCATCTCAAGTTCAAGCCCGGCATCCTGGACCCCAACGACCCCATCCTGCGCGGCGAGCGGCGCTACTGACGCGGCGTCGTTACTCTCGCACTTTCGCACTCCCGCACTTTCGCACTGCTGTTTTGGGCGTGCCCCTCCGCTGCGCTCCGGGTCGGGCTGCGCGCGCCGTAGGCAACGATACGACTGTTGCCAACGGCGCCGAGCCCCCGGCGCTCACCGGCCTCGAAGCGTTTCCGCCGCGCCCGTGCATCCGCGCCGTGTTCTCGGCCCTGCGGGCGCGCATCCCTCACGCATAGGGCCCCTCCCCCGGCCCGTTCCCGCTCGTTCCCGCTCGTTCCTCGCGGAGAGGGGAGCCCTCGATCCCGCTTCGGACAGGTGCGTCGCACCTCCCTCCCCCACGCAGTTTGTGGGGGAGGGCCGGGGAGGGGGGCGCCTGCCCCTCGCGCTCCCACATCCGAAGCACCCCAGTCCATGCCCCACCCCAACCTTCCCCAGCAGTTTTGGGGGAGGTGCGAGCCTGAGCGAGCGGAGGGGGCGGACTCCGGCCCCCGCCGAAACGCCGCGGGGCCCCGTCGCGCATCCCGCCCTTCCATCGTACCTTCCGGAATCCAACTCGCCACCGGATTCCGACGCAGATGCAGACGCCCCGCACCATCCACGACCTCGACACCCCCGTCCCGCTGGTGGACGTGGACCGCATGCACGCCAACCTGCGCCGCGTGGGGGAGTACTGCCGCGCGCACGGGCTGGCGTGGCGCCCGCACGCCAAGACGCACAAGAGCCCGGCCCTCGCCGCCGAGCAGGTGCGCGCCGGCGCCGTCGGCGTGACCGTCGCCACGCCGCGCGAGGCGGAGGTGATGGCGCAGACGGTGGACGACCTGCTCCTCGCCTATCCGCCGATCGGCCAGGCGAAGCTGCGGCGGCTGATGGCGCTGCCGGAGCGCGTGCGGCTTACGGTGGGGCTGGACTCCGCCGACGCGCTGCGCGGGCTGGCGCAGGCGGCGCGGGAGTCGGGGCGCCGCGTGGGCGTGCTGGTGGAGGTGGATGCCGGGATGGGGCGCGTGGGCGTGCAGTCCGCCGCGGACGCGGTGGCGCTGGCCCGCGCGGCGGCGGACGAGGAGGGGGTGGACTACCGCGGCGTGATGTTCTATCCCGGCCACGTCCGCGACAACGTGGAGCGCCAGGATGCGGGGATCCGCGCGGTGACGGAGCGGATCGGCGGGGTGCTGCGGGCGCTGGAGGAGGCGGGGGTGGCGCCGGAGGTGGTGAGCGGCGGATCGACGCCCACCTTCTGGCGCTCGCACGACATCGCCGGATTGACGGAGGTGCGGCCGGGGACGAGCATCTTCAACGACCGCACGACGGCCGAGATCGGCGCCTGCGGGTGGGATGAGAACGCGTACTCCGTGCTGGCGACCGTTGTCTCCGTCGCCGTGCCGGGGCAGGCGGTGGTCGACGCGGGCTCCAAGGCGCTGGCCAAGGAGGAGATCCGCGCCGACACCGTGGGCTACGGCGCGCTCCTCGACCGCCCGGAGATCGTGGTGAAGTCCGTCTCCGAGGAGCACGGGATCCTCGACCTCTCCCGCACCGACTGGCGCCCGCGCATCGGCGAGCGGGTGCGCATCGTCCCCAACCACGTCTGCGTCTCCGTCAACCTGCACGAGCGCCTGTACGGCGTCCGCGGCGACGAAGTGGTGAAGGTGTGGGACGTGGCCGCGCGGGGGCGCTGACCCGCGCGGTTACGGCACCGGCACCGGATCCCAGCGGTCCGGCCAGCGGCGGCGCCCGCCGATCATCGCGCCCACGATCATCCCGCCCGTTCCGCCGGCGATGGCGATCCCCGCCTCCGCCGCGCCGCAGACGTACTCGCAGTCGTCGTCGCGGATCAACACCTGCGCCAGCGTGAACCCCGCCGCGGCGCCCGCGACCGTGCCGATCAGCGCGCCGGTGAAGGTCTTTCGCCCACCGCGCCGGCGCACCTCCAGCCGCTCGATCTCCCCCAGCCGCACCGCCCGCGCCCCCGCCGCAGCGGGCGGTGCCAGCAGCAGCGACGCGGAGTCGATCTCCAGCACCGTGCCGGTGAGCAGTGAGTCCGGGGCGGAGGGGGCCAGGATGCGCACGTACGCGCCGGGCTGAACAGTCGGCTGCGCGCGCAGGGCAGTCGGGGAAAACGTGGCGGCGCACGCCAGGATCAGCGCCGCGCGGCGAAGGAGACGGTCTGCGAACAGGGGCATGGTTCGGCCAGGTCGTGGAGGAAACATACGGCTGCGGAAGATATCATCCTCCGGGCCGATCCGCCCGCCCCGATCCGCGTCGCCTGCCCCATCTTCCCTCCGGGGGCTATATTTCCGCAGCGCCATCCGCGTCCACCTCTCCGCCTCTCCGCGCAACGAATGAACCTCATCCTCCGGCTGATCCTGGTGATCCTGCGTGCGCGGCGCGCACCGCGGCTGGGGCCGCTGGACGAGTCCGTCATCCACTCCCGCGTGCTCCCCACCGACCTGGACCTCAACTTCCACCTGAACAACGGCCGCTACCTGACCCTGATGGACCTGGGGCGCGTGGACCTGATGTTCCGGATGGGCGTGGTGGGCGAGCTGCGGCGGCGCAGGTGGAACCCGGTCATCGCGTCGCTGACGGTGCGCTTTCGCCGCTCGCTGAACCTGGGGCAGCGGTTCGCCATCCATACGCGGCTGCTGTGCTGGGACGAGCGGTGGTTTTACATGGAGCAGCGCTTTACTCGCCGCGGCGACGAGATGGCGCGGGCCATCGTCCGGGCGGCCTTCATCGGCCCCGAGGGGCGGGTGCTGCCGCAGCAGCTGGTGGACGCGTCGCCGTGGCGGCTGGAGTCGCCGCCGATGCCCGAGGGAGTACGGCAGTGGGTGGAGGCGGAGGAGGCGATCCGGTCCGACACACCGAGCAGGACGTATGAGCCGATTGGATGACGAGTCGCTGCACGACCGCCTGGAGCGCCTGGAGCGGCTGGTCGAGGAGCTGAGCCGCCGCGTGCCGCCCCTTCC
>DASQBH010000232.1:0-2419 GCA_035635315.1 Longimicrobium sp. | reverse complement strand
CCTGAGGGAGGCGCCGCGCCGCAAGCCGCTTTGAAACAAGGCTTTGGCGCCGACCGAAGGACCTTGCCAGCAGAATCGAGGGGCAGGATCTGCGGCTTGAAGCGTGCCCCTCGCAGACCGGAAGAAGGTCCTTCGGTCGCGCGCAGGTCCTTGTGTGGCTGCTGCTTACACGTGGTGCGCTCCCTCAGGATGACATCCGTTTCTTCTCACAGCCCCACGTTTCTCAACACCCTCTCAGGATGACAGTCTGGCCGGATCGGGTATCGGAGGGTCGCTCAGCCATACCGAGAGCGTGACTTCCTGAGGGAGCGCCACGCGGAACCTGAAGCAGCACCACCGCTTGCGCGCGACCGAAGGATCTCCTTTCGGTGGCCTCGGGGCTGGATTCACGGCGTCGATCCAGCCCCACGGTTCCGCCAGCGAGATCCTTCGGTCGGGCAGGTCCGGCAACACCCTCTCAAGGCTAGACGTGCTGATCCACCAGGATGGGGTTGCCGTCGGGATCGATCGCCATGATGTAGGCGGGACCCGTGGTGGATTCGTCGGCCTGGGCGGCGAGTTCCACGCCCTGCTCCTTGAGCCGGCGCTGCAGCTCGCGGACGTCGGTGAATCCCTCGACGGGCTGCGCGTTCTGGTCCCAGCCGGGATTGAAGGTCAGCGTGTTGCGGTCGAACATGCCCTGGAACAGGCCGATCACGTGGTCGCCGTTCTTCAGGATCAGCCAGTTCTGCGCGGGATCTCCGCCGAACGCCTGGAACCCGAACTTTTCGTAGAAGGCCCGCGACGCCGCCAGGTCCTTGACGGCCAGGCTGATGGAAAACGCACCGAGCTGCATTGTTCTCTCCTTGTACGGTGATTGGCTCGCGAGGTGAATCCCTGACGCTCAGCGCTACACGCTTCCTCCCGGCACGGCCGCCGGCGCCAGCCCGGGCGCCTCGCGCCGTCGCCGGCGGCTGAGGACGCCCGCCGTGACCAGCGCGAAGATCAGCCCCACGGGGAGCGGCTCCAGGAAGGTGATGGCGGCGTTGATGGCGGGGTTCTGGTACATCTCGGCGAACTTCTCCATCTCGGCGACCTGCGCCTGGATCTCCGCGGGGCTGTCGCCGTTCGCCTGCGCCTTCTCGATCCGGTACGCCTGCATCTTCTCCAGGAAGTCGGGCTCCAGCTTGAAGTACACGACCTGCCAGGTGGCCACGTAGCATGCGGACGCGATGAGGGCGATCAGCGCCCCCACGGTGAACGCCCGGCCAAAGCCCACGCTTCCGCCGGCCACGTTGTCGCGGTACGACCGCACGCCGAAAAAGACCAGCAGAAAGGCCAGGACCATCGTCGTGTAGCCCACGACCATGCCGCGGTCGAAGCCGATCTCGTCCATGAACGGGATGGTCAGCAGCATCATCGCCGACAGGATGGCGCCCGAGATCAGCCCGAAGGTCCAGACGGTTCTCTTCATCGATCGTATCTCCTGGATGTGCAGAGGGGGGGGAGGCGGTTTGCGTTCATCGCGCCGCAACGGTAGCCGCGGCGGGGGGAGATCCGCGTCACCCGAACGGATGATTTCTGGCGCGGACGGCCCAAATCACCCGTTCAGGCGATGAGCCCCGCCTCCCTGGCGGCCTGCACCGCCTGCGTACGGCGTCTGGCGTTTAGCTTGTCGAACAGGCGGCTGGAGTGGGTCTTTACCGTGTTCTCGCTGACGAACAGCTTGGCCGCGATCTCGCGCGTGCTGAGCCCCTGGGCGATGGCTTCCAGGATCTCCAGCTCGCGGGGGGTGATGCCGAACTCCCGCACGCGCGCCGGGTCGGGGACGAACGGCTCGGACACGCGAACCGGCACCTCGACGGGCACCTCCACCTCGCGCACGACGACGGTCTCGCGGGTGCGGGTGAGCTTGAGCCCCAGCCAGATGCCGAGCACGGAAAAGAGCAGCGCGACGATGCCGCCGTAGATCTCGATGGAGTGCTCGACGACCAGGAAGCGGTACTCGATGAGCTTGAGGCCGGCGATCAGCACGCCGCCCAGCAGGCCGTAGAGAAGGATGGTCTTTTTCACGCGACGAATATGGCCGCGCCGCGCGGCGTTGTCACCACGGACGGCGCCGGGCACCCCGGCATCCGCCTTTCGCGCGAAGCCGGGGGCCGGCTGCCGGCTCGTTCGTCACCCGGGCGGGGCGAGAAACGCTTCGGTTTCGGGGGAGAAGCGGCCGCGGATCTCGGGGTGCCGGCGGTAGAGCGCGATGTAGCGGCGAAAGAACTCCACGGGCGGCTGATCGAACAGCCTGGCGATGCACGCGGCGCCGCAATGGCGTTCGATCGCCTTCGCCATCTCGTAGCCCACGAAGTAGAAGCGGTCGTCGTTGTTCCCGGACAGCCCCACCCAGCTGGCGCTGTCCCACGACATCTTTCCTGCGCGAAGGTCC
>DASQBH010000231.1:0-2153 GCA_035635315.1 Longimicrobium sp. | reverse complement strand
CCGAACGCAGGTGCGCAGACCGTTGGTGGGGATGACACACCCATCAGAGCAGAAATTGGAACACCCTTCCGCATCGGTGTAAGCGGGACAGTCGCACCCGGTGTAGGCGCTGATCTGAGCGCCCACCACGGTGCCCTTCTGTGTCCGACCGGTCTCCGTAGCGAACGTCTCCACGCGCAGGTGTTCCAGCTTCAGCGTCAGCTTGGCCATGACTGTTCTCTCTTGCAGGTTCCGTGTAACCGCCGCATTTCGACGGGTTCGCTACAGGCTAACAGGAACGCCGGGGATAAGGCAAGTTATGTCGGTTAATATGTCTCCATCTGTCCTTTCGACGCGCCGATCGCCTCATTACGAAAAGCCCCGGCCTCTCTCGCGAGAAGCCGGGGCTTTTCATCGGGCCGAAACCGATCAGGGGTTGAGCCAGTAGCTCACCTTGACCAGGAACACGTCGTCGGGCGCGGCGCCAAACAGGCCGTCGGCGTCGCGGCTCAGGTCAAAGTCGCCGAACGGCTGAGAATCGCTGCGGTTCTGCTGCCAGGCCAGGTACAGCGTGCTCCCCGGCCGCCACTCCCACCGCAGCACCGCGTTGCCGCGCAGGCTGCGCAGGTTGAAGTCCGGCTCCACCACCGGAAAGTGCAGCGCGTCGGGGCCGGTGCCGTTGGGGTAGATCTCCCCGTCCACGATCACGCCCACGTCGGTGCCGTACTCCAGGAACTCGAACGTCCCCGCCCGGGCAAGCTCCCTCGAGGCGCCGAAGTCGCCCGTGGCGATGAACGGCTGCGCGTACACCTGCAGCGAGAGCGCGGGGGAGAAGGTGTAGTTGAGCCGCGTCTCCAGCGCCACCGTGGTCTGGTCCAGCGGGGCGAACACGTACCGCGCGCCGAACGTCTCCGTCTTGAGCGGATCCGCCACCCGCATGATGTACTGCGCCACCGCGTGCGAGCGGCTGAGCGACGGCCCCGCCGACACCTCCCAGTGCGGCGCGGGGCGCAGCGTGACCGCCGCGAACACCTCGGTGATGTCGCCGCCCGCGCCGTCGCCCTGGTAAAAGAAGCCCAGGTCGCCGATCACCTTTTTGCGCGGGTCCGTCGACACGCCGCCGTTGATGGACGAGAACCCCGTCCGCCGCGCCGCGGGGCCGCCGCGGGTGAGCCGGTCGTCCACCGTCCCCGGCAGCGACGTGCTGAGGTTCAGGTACGCGCTCCAGTAGTTGAGCAGTTGCAGGTTGCCGCCGGTAAAGAGGCGGTTGGAGATATTCTGCCAGTCGTAGTTGTGCTCCATCAGCGCCGACGCGTAGGCCCCGTAGCGGCGCAGCACCTTGCCCGGGCGCGACTCGTTGTAGTTGCCCCCGATCTCGGCGTCGATGCGGTCCGCGCGGCGCTGAAAGCCCAGGTCGCTCACTTCGTACCCCGGGCTGATGGTGTTCAGCCGGCCGTACGCGCTCCACAGCCGCCCCATCCGCCGGTTGAGCGTAACCGCGCCCGCAAAGCCCGAGAGCGAGGTGAGCGACGAGTCCAGCTGCAGGTGCCCTGCGTCGGGCCGGCCAAAGTAGTGATAGGGAAGGAGCTGCGTGCCGAGGATGGCGCCCTCGTTGCCGCGCACGTGGCTGCCGGCCAGAAAGCCGGTCAGCGTCCAGTTGCGCGCGTCCCACTGGTGAAACAGGTCCACGCCGCCGCTGTACGCCTGCGAGCGGAGAGACGTGTCGAGCCGTTCCGTGTCCAGGTCGCGGTGCACGGCGCCCACGAAGCCGCCGATGGCCGTCTGCCCCGCGCGCGTCTCGCGCCGTGCGCGCCCCACGAAGAAGTTGGTGAGCGGCTCGGCCGTCAGCCGCTGGTTCGCGGTTTCGCCGGGAAGGCGAAAGCGCACGTCCTCGCGCCGCGTCACGGCGTCCAGCACGCCGATGGACCAGCCGCCCGCCGTGCGCCCGGAGAGCTTCATGGCGCCCAGGATGCGGGTGGTGCTGGGCACGTCGCGCGCGGCCACGTTGGGCACCAGCGTGGGCGACCGGCCGATGCGGCGCGAGTAGAAGGCCAGGTTGGTGCCGTCGCCGCCAAAACGAAAGATCTCCGCCCCTTCGACGAAGAACGGGCGGCGCTCCTGGAACTGCGTCTCGAACGCCGTAAGGTTCACCACCGCCGGGTCCACCTCCACCT
>DASQBH010000230.1:0-4232 GCA_035635315.1 Longimicrobium sp. | reverse complement strand
GCCCAGCGGCGTGCCGGTTCCGTGCGTCTCCAGGTACGTCACCGTGCCGGCGTCCACCCCCGCCACCAACCATGCCTCGGAGATCACCCGCGCCTGCCCCGCCAGCCCGGGGGCCGTGTAGCCCACCTTCTCCCCGCCGTCGTTGTTTACGGCGGAGCCGCGGATGACGGCGTGGATGGTGTCGCCCTCGGCGAGCGCGTCGTCGAGCCGCTTGAGCACCACCACCCCCGCGCCGCTGCCGCCCACCGTGCCCCGGGCGTCCGCGTCCAGCGCCCGGCAGCGGCCGTCCGGGGACAGGATGCCGTCGGGCGTGAACAGGTACCCGCGCCGCTGCCACACGCCGACGGACACGCCGCCGGCCAGCGCCAGGTCGCAGTCGCCGGCCAGCAGGCTCTGGCAGGCCAGGTGCACGGCCACGAGCGAGGTGGAGCAGGCCGTCTGCACCGCCAGGCTGGGCCCCTGCAGGTTCAGCCGGTAGCTGATGCCGGTGGCCAGGTGGTCCTTGTCGTTGGCCAGGATCACGCGCAGGGCGCCCAGGTCGCGCACGAGCTCCGGCCGGGCGAGCACGTGCTGCAGGTAGGTGTTGATGCCGGACCCGGCGAACACGCCCACGGGGCGCCCCACGCGCGCGGGGTCGCAGCCGGCGTGCTCCAGGGCCGCCCAGGCGCACTCCAGCATCACCCGGTGCTGCGGGTTCATGATCTGGGCGTCGCGCGGGGTCAGGCCGAAGAGCCCGGCGTCCAGCTCGTCGGCGGCGCGCAGCACGCCGGAGGCGGGAACGTAGTCCGGGTGGTCTACCCGCTCCGGGTCGGCGCCGTCGTCCAGCATCTCCCGGCGCGTGAAGCGGGAGATGGACTCCACGCCGTCGCGCAGGTTGCGCCAGAAGGACGGCACGTCGTCCGCGCCGGGAACGCGCACCGCCATGCCGACCACGGCGATCTCCGCCCCGGTTCCGCCGGTGGATTCTCCTGCTGCGTCTGCCATGCTCGTGCGTGCCGGATGGTGGTTGGTGGATGGATCCTCGTCCCGCCTACGCGCCGCGCCGCCGGCGCGCCCCCAGCCGCCCCAGCCCCGCCTCGCGCGCCGTGCCCCGCTCCTCGCCCGCTTCGGCCGCCGCGGGGCCCGCCGCGCCCTGCAGCCGCGCGGCGATGGCGCGGATGGTGGGGTACTGGAACAGGTCCACCACCGTCAGTGCGCTCCCCAGCTCCCCCGCCAGCCGCGACTGCAGGCGCGCCAGCAGGAGCGAGTGCCCGCCCACGTCGAAGAAGCTGTCCTCCACCCCCACGGCCGGAACGCCCAGCAGCTCCCGCCAGATGCCGGCGACGCTGGCCTCCGTCTCCGTGGCGGGCTCCAGCCGGCGGCCGTCCCCCGCCGCCGCCGTGGGCGGGGGAAGGGCGCCGCGGTCCACCTTGCCGTTGAGGGTGAGCGGAAGCCGGTCGAGCGCGACGAAGGCGGAGGGCACCATGTACTCCGGCAGGGTGCCGCGCAGGTGCGTCCGCAGTGCGTCCGCGTCCACCGGCCCCGTGACGTACGCCACGAGGCGGCGCTCGCCGGGCGCATCCTCGCGAGCCAGGACGACGGTGTCGGCCACGGCGGGGTGGGCGCGCAGCGCGGCCTCGATCTCGCCCGGCTCGATGCGGTAGCCGCGCACCTTCACCTGGAAGTCGGTGCGCCCCAGGTACTCCAGCTCGCCGCCGGACGTCCAGCGGGCCCGGTCCATCGTCCGGTACATCCGCGACCCCGCGGGACCCAGGGGATCAGGGATGAAGCGCTCCGCCGTGAGCCCCGGCCGCGCCGCGTACCCGCGGGCCCCCCCCTCGCCGGCCAGGTACAGCTCGCCCGCCGCCCCGGGCGGCAGCGGGCGAAGGCCGCCGTCCAGCACGTACGCCCGCCCCCCCGGCAGCGGCCGCCCGATCCGCACGCGCTCCGCCCCCTTCTCCACCACCGAGCAGGTGGAGTAGGTGGTGTCTTCGGTAGGCCCGTAGACGTTGGCGACGCGCTCGACAGTCCCCAGGGCGTACAGCCCCCGGGCGAGGTCGGGCGTCAGGGGCTCGCCCGCCAGGTTCAGTGTCCGCAGGGTGGCGGGAAGGCCGCCCGCGCGCAGCAGCTCGGCGGCGGCGGTGGGGACCATGCAGGCGGCGTGGACCGGCGCGGCCACGCGGGGCAGCTCCAGCGCGTTCTCCACCAGCACCAGCGTTCCGCCCCAGCACAGGGTGCCGAAGATCTCCGCGACGGAAACGTCGAAGTTGATGGAGGTGGATCCCAGCACCGCCCGGCGATCCTCGTCCGGGACCGCCCCGCGCATCCAGTGCAGCAGGGCCGCGGCGCCGGCGTGGCGCATCATCACCCCCTTGGGGCGGCCGGTGGAGCCGGAGGTGAAGATCACGTGCGACAGGTTGTCCGGGAGCGCGCCCCCCTCGGGCGCTTCGGCGGACGCGGAAGCGAGGAGGCCGCCGATCGTGTCCAGCCGCACCGGCTCCACGCCGGCCGGCAGCCGCGCGGCCAGCGCGGACGAGGTGAGCACCACCCGCACCCCCGCGTCCTCCACCATCCACCCCAGTCGCTCGCGCGGATACGCCGGGTCCAGCGGCACGTACGCGCCGCCGGCCTTGAGCACGGCGAGGAGCGCCACGACCAGCTCGGGGGTGCGCTCCAGGCACACGCCCACGCACCGCTCCGGGCCCACGCCCAGCGCACGCAGGTGGTGCGCGAGCCGGTTGGCCCGCGCCTCGAGCCCGGCGTAGGTAAGGGCGTCGCCATCGCGGAAGACCGCCACGGCCTCCGGCGTCCGCGCCGCCTGCGCCTGGAACAGGTGGTGGATGCACGCGGCCGGGGCGTCGATCGCCGGCACCACGCTCCACCCCTCCAGCACCTGCGTCCGCTCCGCCTCCTTCAGGAGCTCCACGCGGGAAAGGGGGAGGTCCGGATCCGCCGCCACCTGCTCCAGCACCCGGGCCAGGTGGCCCAGCATCCTCCGGATCGTGGCGCCGTCGAAGAGGTCCGTAGCGTACTCCAGCGTGGCGCCAAAGCGGCCGGTGCCCACCGCGAAGCTCAGGGAGAGGTCGAACTTGGCGATGGGAAGGTCCAGCGCCACGGCGCCCGCCCGCACCTCCGGCAGCCGGAGGGGGGCGCCGTCCGCGTCGGCCACCACGAACAGCACCTGGAAGAGGGGCGAATGGCTCAGCGAGCGTTCCGGGCGCAGCGCCTCCACCAGCCGCCCGAAGGGCACCTCCTGCCGCCCGTACGCCCCCAGCGCGGTCTCCCGCGCCCGCCGCAGCACCTCGCGGAACGACGGATCGCCCGAGAGGTCCGTCCGCAGCACCAGCGTGTTGACGAAGAAGCCGATCAGCCCTTCCACCTCGCCGCGCGTACGTCCCGCGATCGGGGTGCCGACCACCACGTCGCCGCCGCCGGCGTACCTGGAGAGCAGGAGATTGAAGGCGCCCAGCAGCACCATGAACGTCGTGGCGCCCTCACCGCGGCCCAACGCGCGCAGCCGCTCCAGCAGCGCGGCGGGGAGGTCGATGCGCTGGCGGGCGCCGCGGTACGTCTGCAGCGCCGGCCGCGGGCGGTCGGTGGGCAGCTCCAGCAGGGCGGGCGCGCCGGCCAGCCGCTCGCGCCACCAGTTCAGGTCCCGCTCCAGCACGTCGTCCCGCAGCTGCTCGCGCTGCCAGACGGCGAAGTCGGCGTACTGCACGGGGAGCGCGGGGAGCGAGGCTTCGCCCCCTTCCGCCGCGGCGGCGTAGAGCGCCGCGAGCTCACGGAACAGGACGCCCGTGCTCCACTCGTCGCTCACGATGTGGTGCGTGCAGAGGAGGAGGACGTGCTCGGCGGCGCCGGTGCGGATGAGCGTGGCGCGAAAGAGCGGGCCCTCCACCAGGTCGAACGGGCGCGCCGCTTCTTCGGCCAGCCGGGCGCGCAGCACCTCGCCGCGCTCCGCCTCCCCGGTCCCCGTCCAGTCTTCGCGCGTGAGGACGAAGCCCGTGAACGGCGCGACGACCTGCGCGGGAACACCGTCGCGCTCCTGAAAGGTGGTGCGCAGCGCCTCGTGCCGGCGCACCACCTGGCCCAGCGCGCGCTCCAGCGCCTCCGCGTGCAGCGCGCCCTGCAGCCGCAGCGCGGCGGGAACGTTGTAGAAGGGGCTCCCCGGATCGATCCGGTTCAGGAACCAGAGCCGCTCCTGCGCAAAGGACGGCGGCAGCGGCCGGTCGCGCACAACCGGGACGACGGGG
>DASQBH010000229.1:0-2613 GCA_035635315.1 Longimicrobium sp. | reverse complement strand
GCCCTGACTCGACCTGGGTGTCGAGCCGGGGGAATTGCGCTGTCAGCAGCAGCTTCCCGGCCGCGAACTGCAACTGGAGCAGGCCTTCCACGGGGGGCAGGGCCTTCTGCTGCTCCTTTGGCTTCGGCTTCGCCGACTTCTGGATCCGGTTAGCCGTGGCCACGTCCCGCCGCGCTACGTCGTCGGCGAAGAGGTCCGCGCCGATCCGGTCAAGCGCCACCGCCGACAGGCCCTGCGCCGGCTCACCGAGCAGATGGCGCACCATCATTGTCACGAGGTCGGCGTCTGCCAGCCAGGTTTCGAAACGGGCCGACGGTCGCCGGACGGCGTGCCGCACGGAGGCGTAGAGGCTCGCGTCGTTCAGGTCGCGGACCCGCTCCCGCAGCCTTGGGAGCACCGACGCGAGGGGCCGGTGGAATTCGACCGGCAGGAGCGCGTGGTTGATTGGCCAGGCGATCAGGTGGAAGGCTCGCGCCCAAGGCGAATCGGCCGGCTGTGCGCCGCGGTACCGGTCCGACGCCACGTGAAAGAGGTGTTGGATGCGGCTCCGCGCGGTTTGGTCGAGGGTGGTGTCCAGTTCCTCCTCGAGCCGAGGCCAGAAGTCTGTTCCATTGCCCCGATATTGGTAGCCCACTTCGGTCGCGGCGACGAGGAGCGGGAGCGGAGCGACGCTCCACGAGACGTGTTCCACCGGTTCCGCAGCCAATCCTTCCCGGACGAGGTCCCATAACCCGGCAAGTTCGACCGAGTCCAGGTTGTGCTCGATGAAGTACACGCGCCCCGTGCGTTCCGCTTGGAGCGCCGCGAAATGTGCGGCGAGTCGGTGCTGCAGATCGATCAAGCAGGTTACCTCGAACCGGTAAATCTGTTGGAAGGCTTGAGAGTGCCTACTGCGCTAGAGGGGAGGAAGCTTGGGAGCACGCGTGCGGACGCGTGCACGCGATCTTGGGCGCGCCGACGGCGACGTCTTACGGCTCGTTGTGATGCGTGGCTTTCCTGCTGTGCCTCGCGGGGGTGAACCTGAAACATCTGCTGTTTTAGCCCGCGGGGCAAGCAGTCTCACGCTCTCACGCCCGACAACTCTCACGCTCGCAATACGGCGTAAGGCTACCCCTGACACCATGCAACACCTGAATAGGGTCGAGACAAGGTCGCTTAGTAGGATGACGGGCCAATAGACCGGGCTTTCACGGCGACGAGCCGGGAACATTTGCTCCCGACCGCCTCTGCTTGTGGCTAGCAGCGGGAAGCCGAGGCGCTTACGCTCGCGGAGGGAGATCGAGTCGACGTTCCGTGGCATGTACCCGAAGGGAAGGAAGCACGCGCGTGAGTCTCAAAAGCTGGTCCGGCGCGGAGCCGCGATCATCAAGGGCGAGTTGCAATGGACGCTGTACGGGGGGCGCCAGTTGGCTCCGTCAGGAGGATTCATCCGGGACACAGCCGCCTCGATTGACGGTTACAAAGCCACCAGGTTGATGCACTCCCTCCACACCTATCCCGGATCGGTTCACTGCCGCCCCGCCGGAGGGCTTCCGGCACCTTATCAGCTCATGGGAGAGACGATCATGATCAACTTGGACGCGCACGAAGTCCCGCTAGAGGACCGGGACGTCACCTCGAATGCTCCGTGCGAGACGAACCCGTATCTTCGGGCGAGTACCACCCTGCTGTCGCGGCTGGCGGAGGCGGTGGATGGACACCGCTATGGAAGGCGGGTGTGCTACGTTGGGCGGTTCTGGTATGAGCCGGGCAAGCAGGGGCACCGCCTATACGGGCCCTTCCGCGACTGCACCGAAGCGGAAGAATTCCGCGAATCGCTGCCTGACAAGGACGAATACGGCCTCTTCGGCCCGTACTACACGAAGAAGCAGCCGCTTCGCGCAGCGGATACCCGCGAAGTCGCCAAGGTGGTGGTCCACTTCACTGGGACGGCAGATACGATTACCCTGGATGGCGAGGAATTCGACGCGGTCTTCTGGTCGGCGTCGTCTCTCGAGAAGTTCCTGATCCCCTACTACGTGTCGATCGGGACGTTGACGGAAGGCAACGTCCTCGCCGACGTCGCAGAAAACTTCGAGGTGCTGGGCCACCGGCCCGGCAGCATCTGGCAGACCGAGTCAAAGAGCCTCGACCACCTCGGACAGCCCCTGGGAGTGGGCCTCTACGGCCTATCACCCGATGGTGGAGGCGCTGCGCCGTTCAAGGCCCGGTTGGTCAGCGGTGGGGACGATCGGTGAACAGCGTGCGGAAGAGCGTCTCGTTCTCCACGTACCCGCGGTAGTATTTCCGGCGCGCGAGCAAGTCGTCAAGCGCCCGCCGGGCGCCGGTGCTGTCCTCTAGCAGAAGCAGCACCTGCGCCTCGTCGAAACGGAACGAAACCCAGTCATCATCCGAGGGCTGGCCGTGGCGGCGGGCCTCGTCCAGGCGCCACCTGACGTGGCGACGGGCCAACTCCAGTTCTTCCCTCGCGCGCGCCTCCGCGCCAGCACGCGCGAGCACCGCTGCATACTGCGTCTGCCAGTACGTGGGCTGGTAGGTCATCCCCACCGAATCCGCCCGGTTCCGCGGGAAGTCGCCGTCCAGCCGGCGCCTTAGCGCGGCCGCCGCCGCAGT
>DASQBH010000228.1:0-2457 GCA_035635315.1 Longimicrobium sp. | reverse complement strand
GCCACCATCCCCACGGGGAGGGACTCCCCCCCCAGTACGATCCGCCGCAGGCTGGAGCAGCCCTCCAGCCCCGGGTGCTCCAGGAACGCCTGCATGTGGGAGACGGTGAGGACCATGGTGCTGACCTCCCGGCGGCGGACGACCTCCACCAGGTAGTCCACCTCTCGCTGTCCACCGGGCCGCACGATGACCAGGCGGGCGCCCACCAGCAGCGGCTGGAACAGCTCGCGCACCGAGACGTCGAAGCTGAGCGACGTCCTCTGCAGCACCGCGTCCCCGGCTTCGAGCTCCCAGTGCCGTTCTCCCCAGGCCAGCAGGTTGATGACGCTGCGGTGCCGGCTCATCACCCCCTTAGGCTGCCCCGTGGAGCCAGAGGTATAGATGACGTACGCCAGGTTCTCCGGGGTCAGCGCCCCGCGCCCGGGATTGGAGTCCGGCCGGCCGCTCCAGGCGGGAGCATCTCCATCGAGCACCTCGATCGGAACACCCGATCCATCGAACCGTCCCGAGAGCGAGCGCTGCGTCAGCAGCACCACGGGCGCGCTGTCCCGCAGCATGTAGCTCAGCCGCTCCCCGGGATACTCCGGATCCAGCGGCACGTACGCCCCGCCGGCCTTGAGGGTCGCCAGCACGGCGACAACCATCTCGATGCCGCGCTCCACGCACAGCCCCACCCGCGCCTCCGGACCCACGCCCAGATCCTGGAGGTGGTGCGCCAGCCGGTTCGCCCGCGCGTTCAGCTCCGCGTACGTCACCTCCTCGTCCTCGTAGACCAGCGCCACCGCGTGGGGGGTGCGCTCCACCTGCGCCTCGAAGAGCTCGTGCGCGCAGACATCCCGCGGAACCTCCGCCTCCGTGCGGTTCCACTCCTCCACCACCATGCGGCGCTCCGCCTCCGGCAGGACGTCGAGGCTCCCGATCGCCCGCCCGGGAGTGGCCTCCAGCGCCTCGACCAGCCGCTCCAGCGCCGTGTGCATCATCCGGCACACCCGCTTCGCGTCCACGGGGGCCGCCACCTGCGCCGACAGCGAGAACTCCTCCCCCAGGTCGTTCACCGCGAGCGCCACGGGGTAGTTCGTCCGCTCCTGTGCGTGAATGTCCCGCACGCCCCCCGCCTGCCCCGCCTCCTGCGATCCCCCCCTCCCGCCGCCGTAGCGGTAGTTCAGCAGCGAGGTGAACAGCGGCGCGGGTGCCGCCACCCCGCTGGAGCGCTGCGCCAGCGCCAGGGAGGCGTGCTCGTGCCGCAGCAGGTCCGCCAGCAGGGCGTGCGTGCGCCGCACCGCCGCCTCGGCCGCTTCCTCTCCCACCCCGATCCGCACCGGCAGCGTGTTGATGAAGGGGCCCATCACCCGGTCCGCGCCCTCCCCGCCCTGCATCCGTCCGAAGAGCAGCGTACCGAAGACCACGTCCTGCCGGCCGCTCAGCCGCGCCAGCACCTGCGCCCACGCCAGGTGGCACAGGCTCGCCACGCTCACCCCCAGCGCCCGCGCCCGGCGGCGCAGCCGCGCACCCAGCTCGCCCGCTACCGGAAGCCCCGCCTCCCTGATCCCAAGTCCCTCCCCCCACACGTCCAGCAGCCCGTACGGCGCCGTCGGCTCCTCCACGTCCCCCAGCATCGCGCTGAAGAAGCGCTCGTGCTCCTCCCGGCTCACCCCCAGGCGCGCCCGCGCCACGTAGTTGCGGAACGGCAGCGGCGCCGGCAGCTCGGACTCGCGGCCCAGCAGGTGCGCCGAGATCTCCTCCTGCTGCACCTCCAGCGACTCGTGGTCGCTCGTCAGGTGGTGCGTGAGCATCAGCAGCAGCCACCGGCCACGCGCGCGGTCCTCGGCGATGCACGCCCGCCGCAGCGGCGCCCGCGTCAGGTCCATCCGGTACCGCCGGGGGTCGTAGCGCCGCCACAGCTGCCCGGCCGCATCCTCTGCCCCCTCATCCAGCTCCACCTCCTCCACCGGCAGCGGCGCGTGCCGCCAGACGACCTGCACCGGCTCGGAAAGCCCCTCCCAGGCGATTGCCGTGCGCAGCATGTCGTGGCGATCGATCACCGCCTGCAGTGCCGCCAGGTACTGCTCCAGGCGCGTGCGGGTGTCGAACTCGGTCACCGTCGACACCAGGTACGGGTCCCCCTCCTGCGACAGCAGGTGGTGGAAGAGGATCCCCTCCTGCAGAGCGGCCAGCGGGTAGATGTCCTGCACGTTCGCGGCGCCACCCGGCACCTCCGCCACGATCCGGTCGATCTCCGCCTGCGTGAGCTCAACCAGCGGAAGCATCTCCGGCGTGATGGACCCGGCCCCCTCGGGGATCCGGTTCGCGGGGACCTCCACCTCCAGGGACGCCCGGCCCACGGACAGGGCCAGCTCGGCCAGCACCGGCGTGGTGAACAGGGCCCGCACTTCCATGTACAGCCCCACCCGCCCCACGCCCAGCACCTCCGCCCAGATCTCCGCCAGCGCCGTCTCC
>DASQBH010000227.1:0-2655 GCA_035635315.1 Longimicrobium sp. | reverse complement strand
CACGCCGGCGCGCGCTACGCCCACGCGGACTGGCACTACGTCAACTTTTTCTGGGAGCCGGGCCCCGGCGGCCGTCCGCGCGATCGGGACGACATGCCGCGCGCGGGGGAACTGCTGAGCCAGATGCAGCGCATCAGCCAGACGCTGGGGAGCGCGTCGGTGCCGGACTCGGCGGAGGCGATCGACCTTGCGTGGATGCTGCACCTGGGCGGCGACTCGCACCAGCCGCTGCACAACAGCGCGCGGATGACGGCGGAGGACCCGGAGGGCGACCGCGGCGGCAACAGCTACCGGCTGGCGGGGCTGTATCCGTTCAACAACCTGCACGCGTACTGGGATTCGCTGCTGGGCTTCGCCATCCCGTGGGGCGACGACGACGACACCGAGTCGGAGTACGTGGGCGCCCTCGCCGAGCGCATCGCCCGCCGCTGGCCGCAGTCGCGGATGCGTGGCCAGCTGCTTCCCGGGCAGTTCGCGCAGTGGTCGCAGGAGGGGCTGCGGGTGGCGCAGCGCGTCGCCTACACCACGCCGCGCAACGAGCGCGCGACGCCTGCCTACCGCCGCCGCGCCTGGACGGCCGCCGAGCCCCGCATCGCGCTGGCCGGGTACCGCCTGGCGGACCTGCTGAACACGCGTCTGGGAATGTGACGCACTCGTTACGGTCCGTGTGAATCGCGCCCGGGGTACGTTTCGTACTCTCGGGCGCGAAACACAGGGAACTCCAACGAGGAGAGCAAAGACGTGTCGCAGCCGAATGACGGCTACAAGCATGACGAGGGACTCCGGGCTCGCATCCAGGCGTTTTCGCCGGACGAGCCCGGAATTGTTTTCCCCTTCAGCGCGCGGCTGGCGCGGGAGAACGGGTGGACGCGCGCCTTTGCGGAGCGCGTGGTGGAGGAGTACCGGCGGTTCCTTTACCTGGCGATGACGGCGGGGCACACCGTTACGCCTTCGGTAGAGGTGGACCAGGCGTGGCACCAGCACCTCACCTACACGCGGTCGTACTGGGACGAGCTGTGCGGAAAGGTGCTGGGCCGCCCGCTGCACCACGAGCCGACGAAGGGCGGCAGCGCCGAGGGCAACAGGTTCGTCGACCTGTACGCCCGCACGCTGGACAGCTACCGCGCCGCCTTCGGCCAGGAGCCGCCGCGGGACATCTGGCCGACCGCAGAGGAGCGGTTCGCGGCCGAGGCGCGCATCATCCAGGTGTCGGAGGCGACGCACTGGATCATCCGCAAGCCGCGGCTGCCGCGGCGGATGGGCCGGGTGGCGGCGGTGCTCGGTACGCTGATGCTGGCGGCCGCCTGCACCGGCGACATCAGCCCCAGGGACTGGGCGACCGTGGCGGTGGTGGTGGCCGTGCTGGTCGTCATCGTCATCAGTGAGGTGAACGGCAGCAGCAAGGGCTACTACAACAACGGGGGCAGAAGCAGCGGTGGCTGCGGCGGGGGTGGTTCCTTCAGCGGCGGCGACTGCGGGGACGGCGGCGGCGGGTGCGGTGGGGGGTGCGGCGGATGTGGATGATCACGGCCGGCGCAATGTGGACGCCCCGGTCCGCGCCCGCCCGCCACGGGTTGAAGCCCGCGGCTAGAACGGCCATAAGCCCCCGCCCTGGGCTCGCGGAGCTCGCCCGGCGGGGTTTCACCTGCTCGTAGCCGCAGACCTCCGCCCTGACGCAGCTCCCACGCAGCTACCGGCTCCGCCCCGGTTCGGCCCCCGATTTCGGACGCCACCAGCGTTCCTCTCCAATCCCTCGGCTGACCCATTCCGCGCGGCGCCTTCTCCCCGCCATTCAGCAGGTGAGTACCATGGCAGACGCCTTGTGTGCGCATGCATTTGTGGCTTGCGTGGCACGGCGTGTTCTGTGTACACATTCAGGGATCGCGGCACGGCGTCTCACCCTCTGAGAGCGAGCCAGAATGCGTATCCTGATCCTCCTCCTCCTGGTGCTAGGCGTTACCCCCGCGGTGCCCGCCGCCTCGGATGCGTTCCACCTCCCCACGCCCGATCCACGCGCCGTGCTGCGGCAGGTGGAGCGGGCGCAGACGGCGTATCGCGCCGACCACGGGCGGTACACGGCGTCGCTGAGCGCGTTGCGGATCCAGCGGGTGCGAGGGGTGGACGTCCGCATCGCGGCGGAGGGTGCCGCTGGCTACTCCGCCGTCGCCATCGCGGACGCGGAGGAATGCGCCGTCTATCACGGCCGCGCCCGTCCGCCGCGGCACTGGGTGCGGACGCCGGGGCGCATCGCCTGCCGCGCCTCCTGACTTCGCGACGTCCGAGGCGATACACTTCGGGGAGTGCCGGCCCGATCATCATCCCCAGACCTGCCCTGCCGTGTTTGGATTTCTGAAGCAGCGCCGCCGCGAGCGCATCCGCGCCCAGCCGTTTCCGCCGGAGTGGCTGGCGATCATCGAGCGCAACGTGCCGATGTACGCTCGTCTGGGTGAAGAGGATCGCCACGAGCTGCTGAGGCGCGTGCTGGTGTTCATCGTCGAAAAGAACTTCGAGGGCGCGGGTGGGCTGGAGATGACGGACGAGATCCGCGTCACCATCGCGGCGCAGGCGTGCGTCCTTCTGCTGCGCCTGGACGATGACGACTACTATCCGCGGCTGCGGTCCGTCGTGGTGTATCCCGCCGCGTACCGGGTGCCC
>DASQBH010000226.1:0-8308 GCA_035635315.1 Longimicrobium sp. | reverse complement strand
GAAGCGAGTCGCAGCGCCTCGATCCCCTCGGCAACCCCAACCTCCCCCAGCGGTTTTGGGGGAGGTGCGAGCCTGAGCGAGCGGAGGGGGCGGACCTCGAAGCGAGTCGCAGCGCCGCAAACCGTCGGATACACGCCCGGGACGATGCCAGCCGAATCCGCTCCGTGGATCGATGAACCGATCCCATCGAACCCCACCGCGGACGCATCCGCATCCACCTTTAAACAAAGCCTTTGCGCCACGCCGTACGCTCCGGAAAAAATCCCGAGAATCCACGGCGCCCACGCTGGAACGGTGTGTGCATACCCGCGCCCTCCCCGGACGGATCGCAGAGCCGGGCAGGCAACGGGAGCACTGACACGCCAAGGAGGGAGCGGTGGACACCGACACGACGCGCCTCGACGCGGGGCACGCGCCGCCGGCCACGGCCGAGATCCTGGAAGGTCTCAACGACCTGCTCCAGCTCGACCATGATGCCGTCGGCGCGTACCAGATCGCCATGGAAAAGCTGCACGACCGCGACCACGCCGACCAGATCGCCGGCTTTCGGCGCGACCACGAGCGGCACATCCGCGAGCTGAACGAGCTGATCGCAGACCTGGGCGGCACGCCCAAGAACCACCCGCACGCCACCGGCCCCTTCAAGCTGGCCCTGCAGAGCCTGGGCGGCCTGGCGGGCGACAAGGGCGTGCTGCTGGCGTTTCGCGCCAACGAGCTGCTGGTGCGCACCAAGTACGACTCGTACGCGTCCAAGGCCAACCACTGGCCCACCAACATCAAGCGCGTGATCGACGCCTGCGCGCTGGACGAGGAGCGGCACTTTCGCTGGGTGAGCGACGTGCTGGGCAAGGACGAGAACGCCACGCTCGACCCCATCGACAAGGCGCGCGAAAAGGCGGCCGTGGCGGGGCACAAGCTGGACGCGGCGCGTGAGCGCGTGGCCGACGTGGCGGGGACGGCGCGCGAGCGGGTGGCCGACGTGGCCGGCACCGCGCGCGAGCGGGTGGCGGGCGGCGTCGACGCCGTGCGCAACCGCATCGCCGGGCTCACCGAGCGCACCACCCCGGCCGGCGCCGGCTACACGGACGAGGCGTACGACGGCTACCCCGCGGGCGGCCCGTCGCGGACGGCGGACCTGCGCGGTCGGGCGCAGGCGCTGGCGGGCAACGCCGGCGACACATTCGAGCAGCGGTTCAACGCGCAGCCGCTGCAGACCCTGCTGATCGCCGGGATCGCCGGATTCGTCATCGGCCGGCTGCTTCGCTAACGGGAGGACCCATGGCAGAACTGAACGTGACCCGCGACGACGACCTTACGCCCGACGCGGCCCTGGCCGCAGGCGCGGCGCCGCGGATAACCGAGACCGACCACCTGCTCCCGGAAACCACGCACGCCGCGGCGCCGGGCACCATCGCCCAGGTGGACGACCCCGAGCTGGCGCGCATGCAGATCGAGCAGACCCGCGCCCGCATGTCCGACACCATCGGGCAGATCGAGGAAACGCTCCTGCGCAAGAAGGAGCAGGTGGAGGAGCGGCTGGACGTGATGGCGCCCGTGCGCCGCAAGGCGCGCGAGAACCCGTACCCCATCATCGGCGGCGTCTTTCTGGCCGGCCTCATCCTGGGCTTTCTTACCGGTGGGGACGATGACGACGACGAGCCCACGCCCGCCGTGCGGCGCTACGCGGTGGACTTCGATCGCGAGCGGGCGCACGGGCACCACTGGGAGGAGCGCGCCCGCACCTGGGAGCGCCGCGCCCGGCGGCTGATGGACGTGGCCAATCGCCAGGAGGCGGAGTTGCTGGCCGCCCGTGAGGGCCGCCCGCGCCGCCGCCTGTTCCGCCGCGGCCGCCGCGACGAGAGCTACGACGATTCGTACGCCGGCGACGAGGCGGGTCTCAACATGCAGTCGGGCGGGTACGGCGCCTCGCGCGGCGAGTACGACGGCATGCCGCTGCACGACGCCGACTCGTATCCCCCGCACGACGACGAGGGCGGATACGGCTACGGCCGCGAGCCGCTCCCCGCGCCGATCTGATCGGCTTCGGCTTTCGGTAGATGTGCAACGGGGCGCCGGTCGATGAGACCGGCGCCCCGTCTTTGCGTTGCCGGTCCGACCTTGCCCCGGCGACGGAGCGTGGCCGGGTTCGTCGAGGGAGTCGAAGTTATTCCGCCGGCCTCGTTCGGGGTGGTTGAAACCGCGGCTACAACATCACAAAGTCCGCCTCCGCGGACTCGGCGGCCAAAGCGTGTGCGGCGTCCCACGCACCGGTGCGTCCGCAACCAGCGCGGCGGACGCTCCGATGCTTCACCGCGCGCGGGACCAGCGGCCACAGTCCGCGCAGGCGGACTTTGCGTTTTTCCAGCGGCGAATTCATTCGCTCCGCGGGCGGACGGCACGTAACCCGATCAGATGCGCAATCGGCATCATCCGCCTCCGCGGACTCCGGCGGCCTGGCCGCATGCGGCGTCCCACGCACCCGTGCGTCCGCACCCGGTACGCCTGCACTGCGACGTTCCAAGATCTGTCATTCCGAAGGAGGCGCCGCACGTAGCCATCCTCTACCAGATCCTGTGGCGCCGACTGAGGAATCTACTCTCCCATGCTCGCGGCCTGACTGGCACGCAGAGACCCGCCGACGGTTTTCCTCGCCGCGGCAACGCCGTACCTTCCTGCCGGCTTGTTCTTTTCCATCGATCGATACAGACGGAACCACGTGAAGCTCACCGTTCGCGGCGCGGTGGCCGCGATCTTCATCCTGGCGATGTGCGCGCTGTGCGTGCGCCTCGGCGTCTGGCAGCTGGACCGGCTGGAGCAGCGCCGCACGCGCAACGCCGCCATCCGCGCCGCCACCGCCCAGCCACCGCTGCGCCTGGACTCCGCCGCCGTTCCGGCCGATCCGCGGTCGCTCGCGTGGCGGCGGGCGGAGGCGGCGGGGCGCTACCACCACGCGGGCGACATGGTGATCCGCGGCCGCTCGCGCGAGGGGCGCCCCGGCGTGCACCTGGTCTCGCCGCTGGTGCTGGCCGACGGGCGCGTGGTGATGGTGAACCGCGGCTGGGTGCCCTCCCCCGACGGCACCACGGCCGACGTGCGCCCGCTGCGGACGGACGGCCCCGTCCGCGTCTCCGGTGCCCTGCTGCCGATCACCTCCGAAAGCGACCGCGGGCTGCCGATCCCCGGGCGGTCGGGGGCGGACAGCACCTGGCGCCGCGTGGACCTGGCGACGGCGCGGGAGCGCAGTCCCGGCCCCCTGATCCCCCTGGTCCTCCAGCAGCTTCCGGCGGAGGGGGCCAGTGCCGGCGCGCCGCCGCTCGCGGAGCCGCTGCCGTCGCTCTCCGAGGGCAACCACCTGAGCTACGCGGTGCAGTGGTTCAGCTTCGCCGCCATCGGCGTCACGGGGCTGCTGATCCTGCTGATGCGGCGCCGCAAAACGGTGTGAGAACAGGAGTTTGCGCCCGCGGCAGGGTATCCATCTTGCACACGCAACGCCTCCCTTGGCCCAGCAACGGGCCGGGTTTGGGCAGGAGAAATCCACTCGAACGGGAGGAGATTCAGATGGCACGCTACGGACGCGACTACGGCCGGGACCGCTGGAGCGGGGGAGGCGGCTACGGCCAGAGCGGCTACGGCGGGAGCAACTTCGGTACGGGCGGCGGCTCCTCTCGCGGCGGCGAGTACGGCGGCATGGGCTCGGACGCCAACTACGGCGGCGGCGGCCAGTACAACGCCGGACGCAGCGGCTTTGGCACCGGCGGCGGCACGTACGACAACGACTTCAACGCCGGTGGATACGGCGGGTACGGCTACGGCGGCACCTCCGGCGGCGGGATGAACCGCGGCGGCTACGGCGGCGGCAGCCAGGAGTACGGCGGCTACGGCGCCGACAGCGGCTTCTCCGGCGGGTACGGCGGCGGCCAGAGCGACTGGAGCCGCGGCAGCCAGCAGCGGGGCGGCTTCGGCTACGGGAGCGGTGGCGGGCAGGGCGGCAGCGGCGGCTCGGGCTATGGCGGCGGCGGATACGCGGGCGGGTCGGGCTATGGCGGAGGCGCCGGCTACACCGGGGGCGGCCAGGGCTACGGCGGCTACGGCACCGGCAGCGACATGGGCGGCGGCCAGTCGTTCGGCAGCACCGGCTTCGGCGCGTCGACGTACAGCGGCCAGCAGGACGAGACGCGGCGCCTGCGCGCGGCCGACGTGATGACCGACAACCCGGAGTGCGTGACGCCGGAGACGTCGTTGGCCGAGGCCGCGCGCAAGATGCGCGACCTGGACGTGGGCATCATCCCCGTGGTGGAGAGCGAGAGCAGCAAGCGGTTGCGCGGCGTGCTCACCGACCGCGA
The DNA here is from genome assembly GCA_035635315.1 of Longimicrobium sp. Taxonomy (GTDB): domain Bacteria; phylum Gemmatimonadota; class Gemmatimonadetes; order Longimicrobiales; family Longimicrobiaceae; genus Longimicrobium. The sequence goes on along the minus strand of DASQBH010000226.1, from coordinate 3,965 downwards.
CATCGCCATCCGTGCCGTGGCCGACGGCAAGGACGCCAACACCACTCGGGTGATGGAGGTGATGACCACGCAGGTGGAGACCTGCAACAAGAACGACTCCCTGCGCGACGTGCTGAGCGTGATGGAGCGCGAGCAGGTGCGCCGCGTGCCCATTACCGACCGCGAGGGGCGGCTGGTGGGCATCATCGCGCAGGCCGACGTGGCCACGGAGGTCGACACCCCGCAGGGCCAGCGCCACTTTGCCGACACGCTGGAGAGCATCTCCGAGCCCGGCAACCCGCGCGGCGCCCGCTGGGGCGGGCGCGCCAGCCAGGGCCGCGGCGGTGGCGGTGGCGGGATCATGGGCGCGGTCCGCAGCGCCGTGAGCAACCTGGGCGGCAGCGGCCAGCGCGAGTCGTCCTACCGCGGGACGAACCCCGGGGGGATGAACGCCTCCGGTGGATCGACGACGGGGAACAACGATCCCCGCGCCATGAACGACCCCGGCAGCGAGAACGTCTGACCGGCGTCTCCGCGTAGCTCCTGACGAGCATCACGCGGAGTAAGAAGAGGACGCGGATGAGACCTTCATCCGCGTCCTCTCGTTATTCCGTCATTCAGAAAAGATGGCCTCACGCAGAGTGAGCAGAGTTGTTTCTACCGACCCTCACGCGTGGAGCGTTCGGAACCGGCACGAGAAAACTCTGCTAACTCTGCGTGAGGCCTATTCTTTTGAGGGCTTGGCCTACACCATCGGGCAGCCGCGGCAGGGCACGGCCTTGGGACATCCCTCGCACGGCAGCTCCGGTGCGGGAAGGTCGCCGATGCGGGCCTTCTCCTCCGCCAGGCGCAGGGCCAGGTAGCGCATCCGCCGCGAGTTGGTCGCCTCACTGAACTCGCCCTCGCGCGCGGAGCCCAGGGTGCCCGCCGCGGCGGCGGTGGCGATCTCGCGCACCTGGTCGATTTCCTCCACCCCCAGCCGGCCCAGCCCGGGAAGCTCGTGCCGGGGCGCCCGCTCCAGCACCAGCACCTGCCGGGCGAAGGAGATGAACATCGAGCACGCCTCCGGGCACGGCACCAGCGCCTGGCCGGCAATGTCGCCCTCGCTGGGCAGGTCCAGCGGCGTGCCCTCGTCCACCTCCCACGCCACGCGGCGCAGGCAGACGGCGTCGCCGCAGCAGGCGCGCACCGTGTTCCGCACCACGTCCGGCGGCAGCAGCTTCACCGCGCCGTAGATGCCGCTCTGCCGGCCGGCGACCTCGCGCCAGTGCGTCACCCGCAGCGTGCCGGCCAGCTCCGCGTGCCAGTGCAGCGCGCACGCGGGGTACAGGTAGTCCAGCGCCGTCCACAGCGCCCGCGCATCCAGGTCCACCAGCGCCCACCCCTGCCGCAGGTTGGGCGCCGTCTTGAGCGGGCGGTGCTCGCCGCCATTCGTCATCTGCGCGATGGGGCGGGCAGCGTAGGGGTCGCTCGTCACCGTCTCCAGCGAAAGGATGGAGCGGTGGACGTCGCGCGCGTGGCGGATCTCATACTGCCCCTCGCCCGTGCGGAGCAGGCGCACCTGCAGAAAGGTGCGTCCCGCGTCGCCCGCCGCATCGATCCACTCCGTCAGCGCCCGCCGCGCCGCGGGAATGCCGCCGGCCGCGTGTGCGCCGCGCTCCCGGGGCGCGTCAGACACCGGCCGCCTCCCCCACCGCCGCGCCGTGGGGGAGGCGCGCGCCGGCCTCGCGGGCGCGCTGCAGCACGATGTGCGCGATCTCGGGAAAGGTGCCCACCGGCGCGGCGTAGAAGACCGTTCGCCCATCCCTTTCCGTCACCGGACTGACGGCGGGGCGGTTCAGCCCCAGGTCGTCGGGGATGGTCTCCTGCGTGTGCCACCCCTCCGCGACAAAGAAGGGGACCAGGACGATCCGCCGCTCCTCCATCGCCTCCAGCACCTCCCCCACCGCCGGCTCCTGGTCCAGAAAGCCGGTGCGCACGTGGCCGAACACCCCCGCCTCGTCCGCCTCGCGGCTCACGCGGTAGATGACCTCGGACGAGTTGCTGTTCCGCTCCGTGCCGTGGCCGATGATGATGAGCCCCGCCTCCCGCGCCTGCTCGTGCGTGAGCCCCGCGCTCTCTTCGGCGCGGCGCAGGATCATCCGCGACATGGAGGGATGCGTGCCCACCGGCCGGGTGTAGTGGATGGTCTTTCCCAGCTTGCGGGTCACGGAGGGCGCGGGCCCGTCCAGCCCCAGCTCGCGCGGGATCACCTCTTCGGTGAAGTAGCCTTCGGAGATGAAGAGGGGGACCACGTACACCTCGTCGGCCTCCACCAGGTCGAACACCTCGCGCATGGAGGGCTCTTCCTTCCAGAAGCACTCGCGCACCTCGTCGAACGCGCCCGTGGCCCGGATGGCGGCCGCGTGCGCGTAGACGGGTGCGCTGGATTCGGCGTTCAGGTGCGACCCGTGGCCGATGATGATCAATGCCTGCAACTGCCCTGGCTCCTTCGGCAAACGTTCCACGAACCGCGCCGAAGATGGGCCGGCGGCGAGCAGGCGGCAAGAGCGTGAGCGCCGGCTGTCGGAACGCGCGCCGGCGCCCTCCCGCGGTTCCGCGGTTCCGCGGAGCCCCTACTCGCTCACCACGGGGGCGATGCGCTCGCGGTCGGTGTCGATGGCGCGCTCCACCCACAGCACCTGGACGATGGTCCACACCAGCATCACCAGCGGCAGCGCCAGGAGAATGCCCAGAAAGCCGAACAGGCTGCCGAACAGCACCAGCGCGAACAGCGTGACGAACGGGTGCACCTCCGCGTTGCGCGACATGCTCCACGGGGTGATGAGGTTCGCCTCGATCTGCTGGATGGCCAGCGCGGCGATCCCCACCCACAGCGCCTTCTGCGGATCGTCCAGGAACGCGATCACCACCGCCGTCAGCCCGCCCAGCCACGGCCCGAAGAGGGGGATGAACTCCACCAGCCCGTTGAACATCCCCAGCGCCACCGCGTTGGGCACGCCGATCACCAGGAACGCCGCGATGCTCAGCACGGCGACCGCGACCATGGCCGTCGCCGTCCCCTTGGCCCAGCCGATCAGCCGGTCGCCCAGCAGCTGAAAGATGCGGTACCACGCCAGCCGCACGCCGTCCGGCAGCACGCGCATCATCGGCGTCAGCAGCCGGTCGTTGGGGTTGGCCAGCGCGAACAATCCCCCGAAGAACAGGATGAGGGGAAAGAACAGGATCTCCAGCAGGCTCGCCGCGCGGCCCATCATCCCCCCGCCGCCGCCCCCACCCCCGCCCTGTGCGTCCTGGCCGCCCTGGCCGCCGCCTCCGCCTCCCCCGAACATGGTGGAGGGATGGGGGATGTCGATCTTCATCCCCGTCTGCTCCTGGATCGCCTTCTCCCACTTCGCAATCTGCTCCTCCAGCGCGGGACCGGTCTGCATGATGCCCTTGGCCTGCTTGAACAGCAGCGGCCCCCCCACCGCCAGCGCCGCCACCACCGAGCCCACCACCACCAGCCCCACGATGGCCGCCAGCCACTTGCGCTTCATGTGCAGCCGGCGGCGCACGGCGTTCAGGATCACCGCCAGGATGGCCGCCGCGTAGCCCAGCAGGAACACGTGGGTGATCTGGTCCCAGTACTTGTAGAGCAGCAGCAATAGAAAGGCGAGTCCGACGGCGCGGTACAGGTGCGCGGGGCGAAGCCGCTCCATGGGGCCGTCGTGCCGCACGGCCACGGCGTCCGCGGGAACGCGCGGGGCGGCCTGCTGCTCGGTGGGTTCCTTGGCCATCCGGCTCCGATCCGTCGGGGGAAGACGCACGTTTTTGCTCCTCCGCCGGGCAAGGAGCGCACCATCCGCTCCAGCGATGCTAATCGGACTCCTCCCATCACACCATCACACCATCACGACGAAGCGGCCCCGGACGTATCCGCCCGGGGCCGCCTTCCGTCAGGGCACGCGAATTCCGCTGGGGCCGGGCGGGCGCTGGCCGGGGGG
>DASQBH010000225.1:0-3939 GCA_035635315.1 Longimicrobium sp. | reverse complement strand
GGGGGCGGGCTTGCCGTCGCCCGAATTCCGCACCGAGAGCGTCAGCCCGGATCCGCTGTTCGCGGCGGTGACCACGATCTCCGTGGGGGCCACGCGCGGCGCGGCGCCGTGGCGCACCGCGTTCTCCACCAGCGTCTGCAGCGCGAACGCGGGGACGCGCGCGTCCAGCAGGCCTTCGGGCATGTCGTCGCGCACCACCAGCCGGTCGCCGAAGCGGATCCGCTCCACGGCCAGGTAGCGCGAAACGAACCTCCATTCGTCCTCCAGCGTCACCTCGTCCCGCTCCTCCTCCAGGGTGGCGCGCAGCAGGTCCGCGACCAGCTCCGCCGCCTCGGCCGCGCGGGCCGGGTCGACGGGGATGAGCTGCACGATGGTGTGCAGCGCGTTGAACAGGAAGTGCGGATGCAGCTGCGCCCGCAGCGCCGCCAGCTGCGTGCGCGCCGCGGCCGCCTCGGCACGGGCAGCGCGCTCGCTTCCCTGCACGGAATACGAGACCCCCGCCACGATGGCGTAGAAGATGGCTCCCAGGAGCAGGAACATCTCCACCCGGTCGGCGCCCTGCACGTCGGGCGTATATCCGGGGACGAGGGCCTCCAGCGCGGTCACCAGCGCCAGCCACGCCATGGACGCGGCCACCGCACCGACGACGTGCAGCGCCGCGAACCGCGGGCGGAACGGCCGCGGCCACGGCACCCGGCGGGTGAGGCGGTAGACGAGAAACACCACCAGGGCCGCGGTGCTCAACCCGATCACGGCGCCCGCCTTTTCATCCGCCGTCCACGTGTTCGCGGCTGGCTGGAGAGCGGTCAGGAGGGTCAGGTGCATGGACTCGATCGGGCGCAGGCGGATGAGGAATGGCGGTCTCCCATTGATGATACGAGCGGCCGGGACATGGCGGGACCACCCCGACCCGCCATTCAACCGTGCCGATCTGCCATTGGGCGAATGGCCGCTTCCGGGACTGCACGCGTCCTTCCAGTTTGCATCAGCGACCGGCGATTCTGCCCGTCCTGGATGGACCAGGTCATCCGCCGCCCATCCTTGTGGTACGGGATCCGGAAAACACAGGGCATGACTTCCTGAGGGTGTTGCTGAACCTCTGCAGGCGTGGAAGAGGCGACGTCATCCTGAGGGAGGCGCCGCGCTGCACCTTGTTGCAGCGGCGTACTTTGGCGCCGACCGAAGGACCCTGCCAGCACAACCGGGGGGACGGATTTGCGGCGTGCAGCATGTCCCCCGCAAGCCGGAAGAAGGTCCTTCGGTCGCGCGCAGGTCATTGTGTGACTTCTGGTTACACGTGGTGCGCTCCCTCAGGATGACATCGCTTCTTTTCATGCCTGAGGTTTGGCAACACCCTCTGAGGGAGGCGCGGTTCGAGCCTGCCTTACCGGCAACTCGGCGCGCCGACCGAAGGACCTCGCCAGCAGAGCCACGGGGCTGGTTCCGAGCCCGGATCTCGCCCCTGCGCTGCCGAGAGAAGGTCCTTCGGTCGCGCGCCGAGACAGTGCAGGCGGCAGGATCTGCGTGTGCGCTCCCTCAGGAAGTCACGTTCGTTATCCGCATTCGGTATGAGACATCCCTTCGCATCCACCAACGCCCCCACCTGCGAGAATCGATGCTGGACCTTCACGACGTAAGCCACGTCTACGCCAACGGAACGCGCGCCCTGGACCACGTCACGCTGTCGATCCCGCGCGGCATGTACGGTCTGCTAGGCCCCAACGGCGCCGGCAAGTCCACCCTGATGCGGACGATCGCGACGCTGCAGACGCCCACGGAGGGGACGATCCGCTTTGCCGGCATGGACGTGATCGCCGAGCCGGAAAGGCTGCGGCGCACCCTGGGCTACCTTCCCCAGGACTTTGGCGTGTACCCGCGCGTCTCGGCGTACGAGATGCTCGACCACATGGCCGTGCTGAAGGGCGTCGCGTCCGCGGCCGACCGCAGGACCACGGTCGAAACCCTCCTGCACCAGGTGAATCTCTGGAGCGTCCGCAAGAAGAACCTGTCCGGGTTTTCCGGCGGCATGCGGCAGCGCTTCGGCATCGCCCAGGCGCTGATCGGCGGTCCGGAGCTGATCATCGTCGACGAGCCGACGGCCGGCCTGGACCCGGAGGAGCGGAACCGCTTCCTCAACCTGCTGGCCGAGATCGGCGAGAGCGTGGTGGTGATCCTCTCCACCCACATCGTCGAAGACGTGTCGGATCTCTGCCCCCGCATGGCCGTGCTGGCGGACGGGCGGGTCCAGCTGGAAGGCGCGCCGCAGGAGCTGATCCACTCCACCCGCGGCAGGATCTGGATGAAGGCCATCGATCGCGGCGAGCTGGCCGGGCATCGCGAGCGGTACGAGGTCCTTTCCACGCGCCTCTTCGCCGGACGCACGGTCGTCCACGTCCTCGCCGACCACGATCCGGGCAACGGCTTCGTCCCGGTCGACGCGGGGCTGCAGGACGTCTACTTCTCCACGCTGGCGCAGTCGCGCCGCGCGGCCTGAGGCATCACGATGCTCACCAACATCGCCCGCTTCGAATTCCGCTACCTGCTGCGGAACCCGCTGGTGTGGCTGACGGCCGCGGCCACCTTCACGCTGTTCTTCGTCTCGACGGGCGTGGGCCTGGGGCTCGGCTCCGAGGGCGGCCTCCTGGAGAACGCGGCCTTCGCGACGCTGCAGAAGTACCTGATGGCCTCGGTCGTCTTCATGTTCGTGACGACGTCGTTCGTGGCCAACGCCGTCATCCGCGATGACGAGACCGGCTTCGGTCCCATCATGCGCTCCACGCGGATCAGCAAGGCCGACTACCTGCTCGGCCGCTTTCTGGGTGCGTTCGCGGTGGCGGCGCTCTGCCTGCTGCTGGTGCCGCTGGGCATCGGGCTGGGATCGCTGATGCCGGGCGCCGATCCCGCGACGCTCGGACCGTACCGGCTCGCCGACCACGTCTACGGCTACTTCCTCATCGCGCTGCCCAACGTCCTCATCCACTCCGCCGCCTTCTTCGCCCTGGCGACGATCACGCGCTCCATGATGGCGGCCTACCTGGGCGTGGTCGGCTTCATCTCGGGCTTCTTCATCCTCCAGGACGCCTTTGCCGACCGGCCGGGGCTGGAGACGGCGGTCGCCCTGGCCGAGCCGTTCGGCGCGCGCGCCCTGACCGACGCCACGCGGTACTGGACGGTGGCCGAACGGAACGTGACGCTGCCGGAGCTCACCGGGGCCCTGCTCTACAACCGGCTGCTCTGGATCGGGATCGCCCTCCTCTGCCTGGCGCTGGCCCATGCCGCCTGGCGCGTCGCGGACCAGGGGATATCGAAGCGCGAGCGCAGGAAGCAGAAGCTCGCCGAGCGCGCGGCCGCGCAAGCACCGCGCGCCGCGGAGACCACGGTGCTCCCCCGGCCGCGGCACGGCGCCGCGGCGGTGCGTGCCCTCCTGTGGATGCGCACGCGGTTCGAGGCCCGGCAGGTGGTGCTGAGCCCGGCCTTCGTGGTCCTGATGGCGTGGGGGATGTACATCACCGTGCTCGTTCTGACCACCCAGCGCGACCCGGACGGCCGTCCCACCTACCCGACCACGCTCTCGATGATTCCCGAGATCGCGGAGGGGATGGGGATGGTTCCGCTGATCGTGGCCATCTTCTACGCGGGCGAGCTGGTCTGGCGCGAGCGCGACCGGCGGATGCACGAGCTGGTGGACGCGTCGCCGATGCCCAGCTGGGTGTACGTGGTGTCCAAGACGCTGGCCATGGGGCTCGTGCTGATGGCCATGCTGCTGGCGAGCGTCGCCGCGTCCGTCGCCCTGCAGCTTTCCCTGGGATACACGGAGCTGGAGCTGGGCAAGTACCTGCTCTGGCACGTGCTGCCGGGGACGTGGGACATGCTGCTGCTGGCGGCGCTGGCGGTGTTCGTCCAGGCGCTCAGCCCCCACAAGGCGGTCGGCTGGGGGAT
>DASQBH010000224.1:0-2306 GCA_035635315.1 Longimicrobium sp. | reverse complement strand
ACGAGAGGATACGAGAGGATACGAGAGGATACGAGAGGATACGAGAGGATACGAGAGGATACGAGAGGATACGAGAGGATACGAGAGGATACGAGAGGATACGAGAGGATACCCTTTCGGCAGGATCTGGATCACGCGTTAAACGGAGACTGGAGGTTTGCATGGCGTACTTTGGAGGTACACGACGGCCCGGGTTGACGCACCCGCGGATGGAGCCGGCCGATGTGCCCCTTGCCCGGCGGACGGCGCGGGGGGATCTTTGGGCGCGAACCAACCGCCACCGGATCATCGATGCCCGCCGCTTCCGAAGCCGTCGTAGACCTTCGTTCCGATACCGTCACCAGGCCCACACCTGAGATGCGGCGCGCAATCGCCGAGGCGGAGGTGGGCGACGCCGTGCTGGGCGACGACCCCACCATCGCGGAACTGGAGCGGTTCGCGGCCGCGCTGCTGGGCAAGGAAGCGGCGCTGTTCTTTCCCAGCGGCATCATGGCGAACACGGCCGCGCTGCTGGTGCTGGGTCGTCCGGGGACGGAGGCCGTGATCGAGGCCGGCGGGCACATCCTCAACTACGAGGAAGGCGCCGGCGCCGCGTGGGGCGGCATCCAGCTGCACGCCGTGCAGACGGCGGACGGGCTGCTGACCCCGGAGCAGGTCGCGGAAGCCATCCGACCGCCGTCGCCGTACCTGCCGCAGACCTCGCTGGTGTGCCTGGAGAACACGCACAACGGCGCCGGCGGGCGGGTGATGCCCCTGGCGCAGCTGCAGGCCGTGGTGGCGACGGCGCGCGAGCGCGGGGTCGCCGTGCACCTGGACGGCGCGCGGCTGGCGAACGCCTCCGTCGCCTCCGGCGTGCCGATGGCGGAGTACGCGGCGCCGGTGGACACCGTGACCCTGGCCATGTCCAAGGGGCTGGGCGCGCCCGTCGGCTCCGTGCTGGCCGGCAGTGCGGACGCCATGCAGCGCGCCTGGCGCATCCGGCGCAGGCTGGGTGGGGGGATGCGCCAGGCGGGGATCCTGGCGGCGGCCGCGCTCTACGGCCTGCGCAACAACCTCCCGCTGCTGGAGCACGACCACCGCCGCGCGCGGGAGCTGGCGGCGCGGGCAGGGCATATCGAAGGGCTCTCCGTGGCCACGCCGCAGACCAACATCGTGATGATCGACGTTGCCGAGCCGCGGCTGGAGCCGTCGGCGCTGCTGGCCGGGCTGGAGCGCCGGGGGGTGCGGATGACGCAGTTCGGCGCGCGGCGGCTGCGGGCGGTGACGCACCTGGACGTGGACGACGCGGGGATCGCGCGCGCCGGAGAGGCGCTGGCGCAGGCAGTTCAGGAGCTGCTGGGCTGAGCTCCGCCGGCGGGAAATCTTTCCGCAACGAAACCCTTGTGCGGCGGCTGCCGTCGCCGTAAACTTTCGCCTTATCTTCGGGAACCGCCCCCAGTCGGGGGTGTACCATCCGCACGCCCATTCGGGCTCGCCAGAAGCGCTTACCAGGGGAACGAGAGATGGCAGCTTTGGATATCGCGGCCGACAAGCAGAAGGCCCTGAACATCGCCATCGGGCAGATCGAGAAGGCGCACGGCAAGGGCTCCATCATGCGGATGGGCGTCAACGGGCCGCGGATCCCCGTGTCGGCCATCCCCACGGGCGCCATCAACCTGGACGCCGCCATCGGCATCGGCGGCATTCCGCGTGGGCGCATTACCGAGATCTACGGGCCGGAGTCTTCCGGCAAGACGACGCTCTGTCTTCACGTGATCGCCAACTCGCAGCGCGCCGGCGGCGTGGCGGCGTTCATCGACGCCGAGCACGCGCTGGACATCGAGTACGCGCGCAAGCTGGGCGTGGACGTCGACAACCTGCTGGTGTCGCAGCCCGACACGGGCGAGCAGGCGCTGGAGATCGCCGAGGTGCTGGTGCGCTCCAGCGCCGTGGAAGTCGTGGTGATCGACTCCGTGGCCGCGCTCGTGCCGCGCTCCGAGCTCGAAGGCGAGATGGGCGACGCGCAGATGGGCATGCAGGCGCGGCTGATGAGCCAGGCCCTGCGCAAGCTCACCTCGATCGTGGCCAAGAGCAAGACCTGCCTGATCTTCATCAACCAGCTCCGCGAGAAGATCGGCGTGATGTTCGGCAGCCCGGAGACGACCACCGGCGGCCGCGCGCTGAAGTTCTACTCCTCGCTCCGGATCGACGTGCGGCGGATCGGTGCGGTGAAAGAAGGCGAGGAAGTCGTCGGCTCGCGGGTGAAGGTCAAGGTCGTCAAGAACAAGGTGGCGCCGCCCTTCCGGGTCTGCGAGTTCGACATGATG
>DASQBH010000223.1:0-28081 GCA_035635315.1 Longimicrobium sp. | reverse complement strand
GGTGATCCGGCCGCGCGGCACGCCGCCGATCCCGATCGCCGCGTCGAGGTTGATCGCCCCCGTGGCGATCGACTCGACCTTCACCTTCGTGTCGTTCCCCATGCGCATGATCGAGCCCTTGCCGCAGCTCTTCTCGATCTGCGCGATGGCCAGGTTCAGCGCCTTCTTCTTGTCGTCGCCAACGCGCAGAAGGCGGGTGGGGTGGCGGCGTACATCGACGCCGAGCACGCGCTCGACACCGAGTACGCGCGCAAGCTGGGGGTGGACGTCGAGGCGCTGCTGATCTCGCAGCCGGACACGGGCGAGCAGGCGCTCGAGATCTGCGACATCCTCGTGCGCTCGGGCGCCGTGGACGTGGTCGTGATCGACTCCGTGGCGGCGCTGGTGCCGCGGGCCGAGATCGAGGGCGAGATGGGCGACAGCCACGTGGGCCTGCAGGCGCGGCTGATGAGCCAGGCGCTGCGCAAGCTCACCGGCGCCATCAACCGCTCGCAGACCACGGTGATCTTCACCAACCAGATCCGCGAGAAGATCGGCGTGATGTTCGGCAGCCCGGAAACGACGACCGGCGGCCGCGCGCTCAAGTTCTACGCGTCGCTGCGCATCGACATCCGACGCATCGGCTCCATCAAGGACCGCGAGGTGCTGGTGGGCAACAAGACGCGCGCCAAGATCGTCAAGAACAAGGTGGCGCCGCCCTTCAAGCAGGCGGACTTCGACATCATGTTCAACGTGGGCATCGACCACTACGGCATCATCGTGGACCTGGCGGTGGAGTCGGACGTGATCAACAAGTCCGGCGCCTGGTTCTCGTTCGGCGACGTGCGTCTGGGGCAGGGGCGCGAGAACGCCAAGGCGTTCCTGCAGGAGAACCCCGAGCTGGCCGCCCGGGTGGAGGCGCAGGTGAAGGACGTGCTGGGGATGAACGGCATCGCGGCCACCGCCGGCGGCGACAGCGACTGAGCCCGGCCCGCCTCCGCGCGACGAAAAAGCTCCCCCCGCGCCGCGGCGGGGGGAGCTTTTTGCTGCCGCAATCCGGACGGTGCGGCCTCCGCGGCGGTTGACGCGCGCGAAGCGCGAGGTACCTTGTCGCCCCTCCGCAGGGGCCGGGACGTGATCCGGCACTGCGGTTGCACACGTGGCGCAGCGATGCCGACTGATTTCCGGAGCGACCGCACGGCAGGGGCGTTCCCGATCCCCGCACCCGTCAGACCGTGACACACGGCACACATCAGCAGCCGACCGGCCGCTACTTCTACGTCCTGGCGCTCACCGCGCTGGGGGTGGTGTACGGCGACATCGGCACCAGCCCGCTGTACGCCATCCGCGAATCGCTGGGCCACCACTACGGCCTTTCGCCGTCGCGCGGCAACGTGCTGGGGGTGCTGTCGCTGATCTTCTGGGCGCTCATCATCGTCATCTCCATCAAGTACCTCACGTACGTGATGCGGGCGGACAACCGCGGCGAGGGCGGGATGATCGCCCTTACCGCGCTGGTGGCGCCGCAGCGGCGGATGCGCCCCGGGAGCCGGCGCTGGGTGCTGGTGGCGGTGGGGCTGTTCGGCGCGTCGCTGCTGTACGGCGACAGCATGATCACGCCCGCCATCTCGGTGCTGAGCGCGGTGGAGGGGCTCAAGGTGGCCACGCCCTTCTTCGAGCCCTACATCATCCCCATCGTCATCATCATCCTGGTGCTGCTGTTCGCGGTGCAGAGCCGCGGCACGGCGGGGATCGGCAAGGTGTTCGGGCCGGTGACGCTGCTGTGGTTCACCGTGCTGGGCGCGCTGGGGCTGTACCAGATCGTCCAGCGGCCGGAGGTGCTGTGGGCCATCAACCCGCTGCACGGCGCAAACTTCTTCATCAACAACGGCTGGGCCGGCTACCTGGTGCTGGGCTCCGTCTTCCTGGCCGTGACCGGCGGCGAGGCGCTGTACGCCGACATGGGGCACTTCGGGATCAAGCCGATCCGCTTCACCTGGTTCACCCTGGTGATGCCGGCGCTGATGCTGAACTACTTCGGGCAGGGGGCGCTGATCCTGGGAAACCCGGAAGCCATCGAGCACCCGTTCTTCCTCATGGCGCCGCAGTGGGCGCTGTACCCGCTGGTGGCGCTCTCCACCGCGGCGACGGTGATCGCGTCGCAGGCGGTGATCTCGGGCGCGTTCTCGCTTACGCGGCAGGCGGTGCAGCTGGGATACCTGCCGCGCCTGCGCATCGAGCACACCTCCGAGCGCCAGATCGGGCAGATCTACATCCCGTCCATCAACTGGCTGCTGATGATCGCCTGCATCGGGCTGGTGCTGGGCTTCCGCACCTCCACCAACCTGGCGGCGGCGTACGGCGTGGCGGTGACCACGGACATGGTGTTCACCACCATCCTGTTCGCGTTCGTGGCGCGCAAGCACTTCGGATGGTCGCCGTGGAAGGTGGGGCTGCTGGCCGCCGGCTTCCTGGTGGTGGACCTGGGCTTCTGGGGCGCCAACATCGTCAAGATTCCCAAGGGCGGCTGGTTCCCGCTGGTGATCGCGGCGGCGTTCTTCACCGCCATGACCACGTGGAAGATGGGGCGGCAGATCCTGGCGGACCGGCTGCAGGAGCGCACGCTCCCCATCAAGCTCTTCCTGGCGGACCTGGAGGGGAACCGCTACACCCGCGTGGCGGGTACGGCGGTGTACATGTACGGCAACCCCGAGGGCACGCCCCCCGCGCTGCTGCACAACCTCATCCACAACAAGGTGCTGCACGAGCGGGTGGTGCTGCTGACGGTGGAGACGGAAGAGATTCCCACGGTGGATGACGCGGATCGCGTGGATGTGTCGGAGCTGGGGCACGGCCTGTGGCGCGTGGTGCTGCGGTACGGGTTCACGGACGATCCCGACATCCCCAGCGGCATGGCGCTGGCCAAGGAGAAGGGGCTGGTCTTCAAGCCGATGGAGACCAGCTACTTCCTGGGCCGCGAAACGCTGATCGCGTCGAAGAACCCGGGGATGGCGATCTGGCGCGAGCACATCTTCGCGGTGATGTCGCGGAACGCGCGGAGCGCCACCTCGTTCTTCGGGTTGCCGCCGAACCGCGTGGTGGAGCTGGGGGCGCAGATCGAGCTGTAGGGGGAGAGGAGGCAGGGAACAGGTTACAGGGGACAGGGGGCTCGGACCGCCGGATCTCTCGATGTTTGCGGCCCCCGGACGGATGCGCCGGGGGCCGCTTTCGTAGCTGAAACGAGTGCTGTTCCCTGTCCTCTGTAACCTGTAACCTCTCCCCTTGTCCGTCCGTAGGGATCAACCGGCACCCCAGTGCGGTACTAAGCCGGCCGAACCTCACCCGACGGAACAGGAGACCAGAGCGGTGTTCGAGCACGTGGATGGCATCCGGAAAAAGGACCGGCGTGGCACGCTGCCGGCGGCGGCGGCCGCGGCGGTGGTGCACGTGTGCCTGATCGCGCTGCTGATCTGGGGCGTTCGCAGCCGCGTGCTGCTGGCCGTCGAGCCGGCGGGCTCCGGTCCCGCGCTGCGCTTTCCGGAGGGCGGCGGCGGGGGTGGAGGTGGCAGCGACGGCGAGATGGTGTCGTACGTGGAGGTGGCCCCGCCGCCGACGCCGCAGCCGGAGCCCGAGGTGGAGACGGTGCCGGAGGAGGACGTGCTGATTCCGCCCGAGCCCACGCCCGTTCCGGAGCCGCCGAAGCAGGAAGCGCCCAAGACCGACGTCCCGCCGACGCCTCCCGCGCCGACGCCGTCGGGAAGCACGGGCGGCACCGGCGGAGGCACGGGTCCGGGAAGCGGTCCGGGCGAGGGTCCCGGCACGGGGCCGGGCTCCGGAGGGGGCAGCGGCGGCGGCGACGGAGGAGGGATCGGCTCGGGACAGGGGCCGGGGACCGGCGGCGGCAGCCGCATTCGCCCGCCCACCTCGGACGTGCTGCAGATTCCGCCCGACAAGCCGTCGTCGGTGCCCAGCCAGGAGATCACCATCCGCGTGACGGTGGACGTGCGAGGCCGCGTACGCGAGGCCAGTCTGGTGCGCAGCACCGGCAACCGGGGCTATGACGAGCGTGTCCGGCGCTGGGCGATGACGCTGGTCTGGCGGCCCGCGGTCGACACGGCGACCAACCGGCCGGTGGAGGCCACGACGGAGGTCAAGGTCTTCATCTGAACGGGGGCACGAAAGAGCCCGCCGGACCCATCAGGGGTTCGGCGGGCTCTTTCCGTTGGTCCGGATGCGTCGGGAGCGACTGAAGTCGCGGCTACGACTTCACACTGTCCGCCTTCGCGGACAAACGGCGGTTGCCAGCTGCGAGATCGGCATCAATCCAGAACGTCGTCGGGGGCGGCTTCGTCGAGGACTTCGAGGATGACGTCGGAGTCGAAGCCGCGGCGGGCGAGGTAGCCGTGCAGGCGGCGGCGGGCGCTGGCCGGCTCCTCGCCTGCGCGCGGGCTCCACTTCTCGGCGGCGCGCCGGGCAAGCTCGCGCTCGTCCATATCTTCGCCCTCCATCGTCTCGCGGATGGCAGTGTGGGCGATCTCTTCATCCACCCCTTTGGCGCGAAGCTCATTCGCCAGGCGGCGGGCGCCCTGCGGCTTCAGGCGGACCCTATCGCGCACCAGCATGCCCGCGAACGCCGCGTCGTCGATCATCCCCAGGTCGCGCAGGCGGGCGATCACCTCCTCGCCGATCTCCGGCTCGTACCCCTTCATTCGCAGGCGGCGGAGGAGCTCGGCGGCGCTGCGGGGGCGCACGGCCAGCAGGCGCAGGGCGGCCTCGCGCGCCTGCCAGCCACGGTCGCGCCGCTCCAGCTCCAGCAGCCCCGCCTCGTCCACCGCCTGCCCCACGCGCAGGTTGGCCGCGAGCGCGATCTCGGTGGAGAGGCCCATGCGGAGCTCGCCGTCCACGAACACGCTCAGCCGGTCGGGATCGTGCTTCTGCGGCGGAAGTGCGGTGATCTTCATCGGGTGCGGTGCGCGTGGTCGGTGCCTGGGGCTGAGGGGACAGGGTACAGGGGACAGGGTACAGGGGTCAACTCCCGGGCGGCTTCACATCCCCTGTAACCTGTTCCCTGTCCCCTGTAACCTTCAGTTCATCCCTTGCAGTCCCCCGGGCCAGTGGCTTACTCTAGCCGATCCATCTACCGGAACCCGAGCGAGGCGCGTTGCCCCAAAGCTGGCCCCAGACGACCGCACCCGGCGCGCACGCCGCGGCCTTTCGCGCGTTGCGCGACCGCGAGTTTCCGTCGGTGGCCCGGGCCCCGTGGCTGAACGCGGCCTCCATGGGCCCGCTGCCGGAGCGGTCGCGCCGGGCCATCGAGGAGTACAACCGGCGCCGCTCGGACGTGGGATCGCTGCGAGGGGAGCACTTCGAGCCGGTGCTGGCCCGCTGCCGCCGCGCGGCTTCACGGCTGATCGGGGCGGACGAGGACGAGATCGCGCTGCTCCCCAACACCAGCTTCGGCCTGAACCTGGCCGCGCAGTCCCTGCCGCTGCAGGCGGGGCGCCGCGTGCTGCTGAGCGACCGCGAGTTCCCGGCGAACGTCTACCCCTGGCTGGCGCTGGAGCGGCTGCGCGGCGCGCGGGTGGACGTGCTGCCCACGGACGCGCGCGGCAGGCCGGACGAGGCGCGGATGCTGGAGGAGGTCGCGCGCGGCGACGTGGGGATACTGGCCGTGTCGGCGGTGCAGTTCACGGACGGCTGGGTGGCGGACCTGGAGGCGCTGGGCCGCGCCTGCCGCGCGCACGGGACGTGGCTGGTGGTGGATGCCATCCAGGCGCTGGGCCAGCTGCCGCTGGACGTGCGGACGTGCAACATCGACGTGCTGGCGACGGGGGGGCACAAGTGGCTGTGCGGCCCCTTCGGCACGGGGTTCACGTACGTGCGGCGCGAGGTCGTCGACCGCATGGAGCCGCACCTGATCGGGTGGACGGCGATGACGGCGTCGGCGGACCTGGAGCGGGTGCTGGACTACGAGTACGCGTTCATCGAAGGCGCGCGGCGCTTCGAGGTGGCGACGCAGCCGTGGCAGGACTACGCCGGCCTGGGCGAGTCGCTGGAGCTGCTGCTGGAGGCCGATCCCGCGCGCATCCGCGAGCACGTGCTGGGGCTCATCGGCCCGCTGGCGGCGTGGCTGGCGGAGCGCGGGGTGGAGGTGGCGAGCGACCTCTCGCCGGAGCGCCGGTCGGGGGTCTTCTCCTTTCGCCCGGCGGACCCGGCGCGGGCGCACAGGGCGCTGGTGCGGGCGGGAGTGGGATGCGTGGTGCGCGAAGGGGCGGTGCGCCTGGCGCCGCACCTGTACAACCAGCCGGAGGACCTGGACACGGTGATGGACGTGCTGAGCGGAGTGGTCGGGTGAGGGGCGACGGCGAGGACGTGCGGACGCTGGTGCAGGAGGTGCGCGACCAGCTTGCGCCCGACCCGCGGCTGGCCGTGTTCGAGGTGGAGGTGGAGGTCCGCGGCGACTCGGTGACGCTGCTGGGCGCCACGTCGGAGCCGCAGGCCGCGCAGGAGCTGCACCGGCGCATCGCGGGGCTCACCGCGTGGCGGCAGGTCATCGACCTGGTGCAGCTGCTTCCCGAAGCGGAGGCGGACGAGCGGGTGCACGCCGTGGTCTCCGCCGCCGTGGCGCCGATGCTGTCGGGGCCCAGGGTGCAGTGCACGCAGGTCTCGCAGGCGGTGCGGGGAAGTCGGCTGATGGTCTTTCGCCGCTACGGGCGGTGGCTGCAGTGCCGCGGGTCGGACGGCTACATCGGCTGGATTCACGCGGGGTACGTGGCGCTGATGGACGAGCAGATGGCGCGCGCCTGGGAACTGGGCGCGGACGGCGACGTCTGGCTCTCCCTGGACTCCGCGGTGGAACTGGACGACGGCGACGTGATGGTGCGGCTGCCCTGGGGCGCGCGGGTGATCCGCGAGGGCGACGGCATCGTGCGACTGCCGGACGGGCGCACGGGGCTGGCGCGGGGAGAGATGGTGCCGCTGGGGGCGCGCGGGCTGGGCTTTCCCGCGGAGGGCGCGGCCATCTGCGAGACGGCCAAGCGCTGGCTGGGCGTCTCGTACCTGTGGGGCGGTCTGACGATGGGCGGGGTGGACTGCTCCGGATTCGTGCAGGCGCTCTACCGCATGCACGGGCACGTGATCCCGCGCGACAGCGACCAGCAGTCGCGCGCGGGGGAGCTGGTGGAGTGCGGGGAGGACTTCGCCAACCTGCGCCCCGGCGACCTGCTGTTCTTCGCCGAGTCGGAGGGGCGCTGCTCCCATGTGGCGATGTCTACCGGCGGCTCGCGGATCATCCACGCGTCGCTGGGCAACGGCGGCGTGGCGCGCAACGACATGGCCGGCCGGCGCGCCTACGAGCGGGAGTTGCGGAGGATGTTTCTGTGGGCGCGGCGGATGGTGGGGAACGACCAGGGAATAGGGGATGGGGAATAGGGAATAGCAAGCAAACAGCGGACGTTCCGCGTGTGGCTTCTTGCTGTTCGGCGGAATGCGGGATCCGCCGAAGCGGTGCAGAGACCAGCTTTCGCGCCGAGGCCGCAGGCTATTCCCTATTCCCTATTCCCTATTCCCGGTCCCCTGTCCCTTACCTCAGGATCAGCATCTCCACCAGGAACCAGCCGAACAGAATGCCGGCGCCCACGCCCGCGGCAACAGCGGTCCAAATGCGAACTCTGGCCCTCCAGGGCTTCCGCGCCACGTCTTTCCTGCCTCCGATTGCGGTTCCGGTGGATGATCCGCGCGCCGCGGCTTGCGGATGGCGTGCCGCCTTGCGTGGACGCCGCTCACGTTGCGGGTGCACGGCCATTCGCGCAAGGCGGCGCGCGTGATCGCGGGCATCGGCGTGGACCTGGTCTCCATCCCCCGCTTCGCGCAGCTGATGGAGCGTCGGGGCGACGCGGCGGTCGCCCGCTTCTTCACCGCGGCCGAGGCGGAGCGGTGCCGCGCCTCCAAGTCGGCCATCGAATCGTTCGCGGGGCGGTTCGCGGCCAAGGAGGCGTTCTTCAAGGCCCTGGGCACCGGCTGGGGGCTGGGCGGGCGCTGGACGGAGGTGGAGGTGGTCTCCGCCCCCTCCGGCGCGCCCTCGCTGCGCCTGTCCGGCCGCGCCGCGGAAGCCGCCGCCGAGCAGGGCGTGGTCCGCATCCACCTGTCGATCACCCACACGGACGAGACGGCGGCGGCGTTCGTGGTGCTGGAGGGATAGGAAGGGAAGTACGAAGTACGAGAGTACGAAAGTACGGAACGGCCCCTCCGTACTTTCGTACTTTCGTACTCTCGTACTACCTTCCCGCGCTTCACCCCGTTCACTCCCGACGCGCGCGGATCGACTTGAGCACGGCCCGGTGGTACGCCCTTGCGGCGGCCGCCGCAAACCTGATCGGCGGGTTGGTCATCACCGCCGCCTCGCCCACGGGCCGGGCCACCCAGCGGCTGCTGATCGCGTTCGGGGCGGGGTTCATGATCGCCACGGCGCTGGTGGGGATGATCCCGCACGCCATGGAGGGCGGCGAATCCGCCGCCGTTGCCGTGCTCATCGGCTACCTGCTGGTGCACCTGACGCAGCACGTCCTCATCAAGCACTTTCACTTTGGCGAGGAAACGCACCACGACGAGATGGTGAGCCGCTGGGTGGGCATCACCGCGCTCTTCGGGCTGCTGCTGCACACATTTTTCGACGGCGTGGCCATCGCCAGCGGCTTCGGGGTGGGCAACTGGCTGGGGCTGCTGGTCTTCATCGCCATCCTGCTGCACAAGGTGCCGGAGGGCGTCACCGTGGCGTCCATCATGCTGGCCAGCGGCAACAGCGCCAAGCGCGCGATCGGCGCGGTGGCGCTGCTGGGGCTTTCCACCGTCGCGGGGGTGGTGCTCACGCAGTACGTGCGCATCCTCTCGACGACGGGACTGGCGCTGAGCGCGGGGGTCACGCTGTACGTGGGTGCGTCAAACCTGGTCCCCGAGGTGCAGAAGAAGCCCAGCCACGCGTCGTCGATGGCGATCTTCCTCGGCGCGGGGCTGTTCTACGTGACCTACCTTCTCGTCCGCGGATACGTGGAGCCGTGAGCGACCTTTCCCTGTTCGGCGACGCCGGGCCGCCGCCCGACCCCCGGGCCGATTCCGCCGCGCCCGCGGTCGATCCGTCCGCCCCGCTTGCGGAGCGGATGCGCCCACGCACGCTGGACGAGATCGTCGGCCAGCAGCACCTGGTGGGTCCCGAGGGAACGCTTCGCAAGCTGATGGCGGCCGGGCACCTGCCCAACCTCATCCTCCACGGCCCGCCGGGGAGCGGAAAGACCACGCTGTCGCGGGTGATCGCCACGGACAGCGACGCCTCGTTCGTCCCATTCAGCGCCGTCAGCGAGGGCGTGCCGCGGCTGCGCGAGGTGGTCAAGGAGGCGGAGGCGCGGCGCAAGGCGGGACGGCGCACACTCCTGTTCATCGACGAGATCCACCGGCTGAACAAGGGGCAGCAGGACTTTCTGCTTCCCTGGATCGAGTCGGGGCTGATGACGCTCGTCGGCGCCACGACGGAGCACCCGGGGTTCGAGATCAACCCCGCCGTGCTCTCGCGATCCACCGTGCTGGTGCTGGAGACGCTGACGGAGGACGACCTGCGCAGCCTGGTGCGCCGCGCGCTGGAGGATTCGGAGCGGGGGCTGGGCGCGTCGGGGGTGTCGATCGATGACGAGGCGGAGGACGTGCTGGTCCGCAACACCGGCGGCGACGCGCGGCAGGCGCTTACGGGGCTGGAGATCGCGGCGCGGCTGGTGGGCCAGGGCGGGCGGATCACGGTGGGCGAGGCACGCGAGGCGCTGCAGCAGCCCACGGCGCGCTACGACACCTCGCTGATGTACGAGATGCTGTCCGCGTTCCACAAGTCGCTGCGGGCAAGCTCGGGGAGCGGGGCGCTGTACTGGGCCATGCGGATGATCCAGTCGGGCGAGGACGCCAAGACCGTCTTTCGCCGCCTGATCGCCGCCGCGTACGAGGACGTGGGGCTGGCCGATCCGCAGGCCGGCATCGTCAGCGTGAACGCGATGCTCGCGTTCGAGCGGCTGGGGCTGCCGGAGGGGCTGCTGCCGCTGTACAACGCCATTCTCTACGTGGCGAACGCGCCCAAGAGCAATCGCGCGTACATGGCCGGCGGCGCCGCGGCGGAGGCGGCCAGGGAGCACGACCACGCGCCCGTGCCGCTGGCCCTGCGCAACGCCACGACGTCGCTGATGAAGGAGTGGGGCTTTGGCGAGGGCTACAAGTACGCGCACGACTACGAGGGCGGCTACACGCCCCTGCAGACGCTGCCGGACGTGATCCAGGACGCGCGCTTCTACGAGCCCACCGACCGCGGCTACGAACTCAAGATCGCCGCCCGCATGCGCGAGCGTGGCGATCCGGGGTGAGCTGGGCGGCCGGATCTTCTCAGCGGTATTCCGGGAATGACACCGCCGGTCGTTGTGCGGCGAGCCAGCGTTGGGCGTGGGGCATCACCGCGTCCAGCAACTCGAACAGCGCGTTGATCTGCCCAGGCGTCGGCGAGCCGGGCTCGTACGCCGAAACCTTCCGCATCTTGCGGATCTGGTTGGTGCGGATGTCAATGTCCTCCAACCCGTCAATCCCGAGCGCGGCCACGGCATAGAACGTGGTTGCGTGATGCCCCTGCGCACCGCGCGTACGATACCCGGCGCACGCGAGCACAGCCGTCCCCATTTGCAGCAGCGCCTGGTAGCCCAGCACGTATTGATTATCCAGAGAGTTTGTGCTGTTCCGCGCATCGCGCGCAGAGGTCACGGCTTTCTGCCACAGCCCGACGACGTCCGGATCCGGTGCAGGGAACTCCTCCAGATGGCGACTGTCCAGGAGTTGCTGGATGCGTTGTGGCGTGCTCATCGCGTAGCCTCCACCTCCGATCGAATGTCGGTCTCACTGCCCACCAGCCAGAGCTTTCGTCCGCGGAAGACGTTGCGGATGAACGAACTACCCGACGCGATCCGACGGGTGAGCTCGTCTCGCGTCATCTGCACCACGTTGACTTCGCGGCCCAGGAGGATTTCCGCGTCTATTGTCCGTCGCGCGAGTAAGCGCTCGGGTACGGCGTCGTCAACGATAAAGACGTCGACGTCGCTGTCGTCGCGCGTGTCACCGCGCGCGAAGGAGCCGAACACGAAGGCGGCGGCGATCCCGGGAACGTCGGCGAGCGCGTTGCGAACCACGTCCACGGGGTCGGCAAGCTCCCGGATCAGGGTGCGCAGCGCCCGCCAGCGCGGATTGGCCTCGATCAGCTCGTAGCGAACCAGGCGGCCTTCGGCGCGGCGCCGTACCACGCCCAGCCTCTCCAGGCGCGCCAGTTCCGTCTGAAGCGAGCGCGGCGTGAGGCCGGTGCGGCGCTGGATCTCGCGTCCGTGCGGCGCGTCCTCGGGATGGACGGCGAAGTCGATGACGACGCGCGCCAACGCACCCGACGCGAGCGTTGCCGACAGCGGGTCCGTGCGTTTCGGGCTTCGGATGCGCGCGCGCGGTGGCGCGATCGACGATGGAAGAAGCTGCCCGGCTGCAGTCATTTTCCCTCTCCTGTTTGTTGCACGAAATTTGGGTGCATTGACTTTGATGCGCAAGGCGGCGACGTTGCCGTGCCATGTCGCCGGGTTCATATTCCGCGCCCGGTCCACGCCTGATCGCCTCGACACTTTGCCTGTGACTCCGAGCCCCCTCCGTCTTCTCCTGAACCTCGAAGCGCGGCGGCTGGCGGATCCGTTCCGGCATCCGCGGCCGGGGGCGTGGGTCGGGGTGGGGCTGCCGGCGCTGCTGGGGATCGCGGCGCTCTGGCTGGGCGCGGAATCCGTGCGCCCCGACCTGCGCGACGGCGACGGGGCGTTCGCGCTGGGGCTGCTGGCCGCGGCGCCGATCGCGTTCTGGGCGTATCCCATCCTCTTTCGCCCCGGGGACGACGCGCTGCTGCGCCACCTGGGCATCCCGGCGCGCGCGTCGTACGGGCTGCGCGCGATGCGGCTGGCGGCGCTGGCGCTGCTGATCTTCATTCTCCTGATGATCCCGTACGTCGCGACGGGCACCCTCGCACCCCTCCCCATTGCCGTTGCCGCGTCCGGCGCGCTGGTGGCGTGGGGGATGGCGCTGTCGTCGCTCACCGGGGCGGCGGCAAAGATCACGAACCCGGGGCGGCGGGTGGAGCTGACGTCGATGATGATGGGGCCGGATCCCGAGCTGGTGCGCGCCGGGCCGCTGGTGTGGGCGCCCCTGCCGGCGGTGATCTTCGGGGCGCTGGCGGCGCGGCTGGCGCTGACGGGGGCGATGCCGGCTTTCGGATGGACGGCCCTGTTCGCCGTGCTGGCGGCGGCGCTGGCGATGCGGGGCGCGCGGCGGTTCGAGCGCGCGGCGCCGCGGTTCTCGCCCCAGGCGGGGGAGATGGCGTACGCGCCGCCGCCCGAGGCGGGCGATGCCGGGCTGGTGATCGGCCGCGGGCTGGCGCGCGTCCTGCCCGCCCGCGCCGGGGCCGTCCGCGCGCGCGACGCGGCGGTGGTGGCGCGCCGCTTTCGCTGGGCCGGGCGGGTGGCGTGGCCGGTGGCGGTGGTGTGCGTGCTCGCCATCCTGCGCGCGGGCGAGCGGCCGGCGGTGCAGGGATGGGTAGCCGGCGCTGGCGCGGTGGTGCTGGCGATGCAGGCGGCGGCGGTGATCGGGCTGGGGCGGATGGAGCGCGAGGGGCGGCGCTGGCTGGACCGCGCCCAGGGGCTCGCGGCCGCGGACCGGCTGCTGGGGCGATGGGCGGCGGCGTTCGGGATGGCGCTGGCGCTGGTGGTTCCCGTCGGGATCACCTGGGCGCTGGTGCTGGAGGTGAGCGATGCGTGGATGTGGATCGCGGCGGCGGCGGCGAGCGCGCTGGTGGCCTCCGCCGCCTCCCTGGCCGCGGCGGGACGATGACGATGCGGACGGACGAAGCGGCGCCGCTGGCGGTGGAGGGGCTGCGGAAGAAGTACCGGCGGGGCGTGGTGCTGGACGGCGTCTCGTTCGCGCTGCGGCCCGGCGAGGCGGTGGCGCTGCTGGGCTCCAACGGCGCGGGAAAGAGCACGCTGCTGGGGTGCGTGACGGGTGACCGGCTGCCGGACACGGGCCAGGTGCGGCTGTGCGGGCACGATCCCTTCAAGGACCCGACGGCGGCGGCGGGGTGTATCGGCTTCGTCCCCGAGCAGCCGTTCCTGTACGGCGAGCTGACCGTCGGCGAGTTTCTGCAGTTCGTCGCGGCGGCGCGGCGGATGGACGCGTCCGCGGCCCGGCAGGAGTGCGCGCGGCTGCTGGACCTGCTGGGGCTGAACGGCGCGGAGGGCACGCTCTGCCGCGAGCTCTCGCAGGGGATGGGGCGCAAGACGGCCATCATCGCCGCGCTGCTGCACCGCCCGCGGGCCCTGCTGCTGGACGAGGCGCTCAACGGCCTGGACCGCACCAGCGCCGAGCGCCTGGTCGCCGAGCTTGATGCACGGCGGGCGGAAGGCGCGGCGGTGCTGATCAGCAGCCACGACCTGGACTTCGTGGGCGAATGGTGCGGGCGCGGGCTGCTGCTGCGGCCCGGCGGGCGGTGGACGATGCTCGAAGGCGCGGAGTGGGAGGCGTGGCGTCGCGCGCCGACTCTGGCCTTCGGTGAGTGAGCCGGCGAACACGCTGCGTCCGCGCCAGGAGCGAATGAATTCGCCGCTGGAAAAACGCAAAATCCGCCTGCGCGGATTGTAGCCGCGAGCCTTGTGCGCTGCGACAGGCGCGGAAGTCGCCGATGGTAGATTCCTCGGTCGCGCGCCGGGTGTGGTGCCGACGGACGGAGGGGCGCGGCGCTCCCTCGGAATGACAGATGAGGGCGATGCGGAATCCGGTTGCGGGCGGGCTGTCGCAGCAGGCGCCGCACACAGTCGGGCCGCCGAGCCCGCGCAGGTGGACTTTGTGCTGTCGCAGCCGCGGATTCAACCGCCCGGAATGGAGTCTGGGGGGCACATTGCGTGAGGGATGCGCGCCCGCAGGGGCGAGACACCGGCGCGCCGTGCACGGCACCCGAGGAAACGAGATCGAAACCCTGGCGCGCCGGGGGCTCGACGCCGTTGGCAACAGTCGTATCGTTGCCTACGGCGCGCGCAGCCCGGCCCCCGCTCGCGGGGGACACGCCCAAACCGTGCAGTTCCAAAGCAGTTCTGCACCACAAGGAGCAACGAAGATGATCAAACGCACGACGCTGCTGGCCGTCCTGGCCCTGATGACGCTGGCCTCCGCCTGCACCGGCTTCAAGAAGCCGACGATCGAGCTGGAAGGCATCTCGCTGGGGAGCGTGGGGCTGAGCGGGGGCACGCTGCTGGTGAACCTGCGGGTGGAGAACCCCAACCGCCTGGGCTTTCGCGCGGACGACCTGCGCTACGAGCTCTTTCTGCGCGCGCCGAACAGCGACGGCGGATCGCCCCAGTGGGAGCGGCTGGCGGAAGGCGTCTACGACGAGGAGATCGTGATCGGCGCCCGCGAAACGCGCACGGTGCAGGTGCCGGTGGAGTTCCGGCTGTCGCAGCTGGGGCCCGCGGCATCGTCGGTGATGCGCAGCGGGCGGGTGGACTACCGCGCCACGGGGACGGTGCGGGTGCGCGCGGCCGGTTCGTCGCGCACGGTGCCGTTCAGCAAGACCGGGAACGTGCTGCTGGGCAGATGACCATCGTCCGGGTTCAGAACGCGGGAAAGCAGTACGGCGACCGCTGGGTCTTCCGCAACGTCTCGTTCACCGTCGGTGCGCGGGAGCGGTGGGGGATCGTGGGGCGCAACGGGGTGGGCAAGACCACGCTCTTCAAGGCCATCACGGGGGACGATGAGCCGACGGAGGGCGAGGTCTGGCGCCACCCCGGCCTGCGCTTCACCCTGCTGCGCCAGAACCGCGGCGAGCAGGGCGCGGCCACGGTGCACGAGGCGTCGCTGGAGCCGTTCGCGGAGCTGATCGCGATGGAGGCGCGCATCAACGCCGAGCTGGAGGAGCTGGGCACGGTAAAGGACCCGCGCGACGCCGAGCGGCTGCTTAAGTCGTACGACAACCACGTGGAGGAATTCCGGCGCCGCGGCGGCTACGAGATGCGCTCGCGCGCCGATGCCACGCTGGAGGGGCTGGGCTTTCCGCCGGAGACGTGGGAAAAGCCGATCCGCGCCCTGAGCGGCGGCGAGCTGGGCCGCCTGCGCCTGGCGCAGACGCTGCTGGCCCAGCCCGACGTGCTGCTGCTGGACGAGCCCACCAACCACCTGGATCTGCGCTCGACGGAGTGGCTGGAGGAGTTCCTGCGCGGCTACCCGGGAACGGTGATGACGGTGAGCCACGACCGCGTGTTCCTGGAGCGGCTGGCGGACCACATGCTGCACCTGGAAGAGGGGACGGCGTACGCGTACACGGGCGGATACGACAGCTTCCTGGACCAGCGCGAGGCCCGGCGCGAGCTGCAGCGCAAACAGTTCGAGGCGCAGCAGGCGCACATCGCCCGCACCGAGGCGTTCATCCAGAAGTTCATCGCCGGCACCCGCACCAAGCAGGCAAAGAGCCGGCGCACGCTGCTCAACCGCCTGGAGCGTGTGTCCGACGTGGGGCGCGACGAAAAGGCGATGGGGTTGCGGTTCGCCTCCGGCGGGCGCAGCGGCGGCGTGGTGATGCGGGTGGACGGCGTGCAGTGCGCCTACGGCGAGCGCGTGCTCTTTTCCCCCTTCTCGGCCGAAGTCTCGCGCGCGGAGCGGATCGCCATCGTGGGTCCCAACGGCTGCGGCAAGTCGACGCTGATGCGCGTGCTGGCGGGCGTGGCGCAGCCGCAGCGCGGGTCGGTGACGATGGGGACGGGGGTGCGGCCGGCGTACTACCGCCAGGACTTCACCCACCTGGACCCGGAGAAGAAGATCCGCGAAGAGGTGGCCGAGGCTGCGCCGTCGCTCACCTTTCCCGAGCTGCGCAGCCACCTGGGCCGCTTTCTGTTCTCGGGTGACGAGCAGGAGGCGCGGGTGGGCGACCTTTCCGGCGGCGAGCAGGCGCGGGTGGCGCTGGCCAAGATCACGCTGCAGAAGGCCAACCTGCTGCTGCTGGACGAGCCGACGAACCATCTGGACATCGAGAGCCGCGAGGTGCTGGAGGAGGCGCTGGACGGCTACGAGGGCACGGTGATCCTCATCTCCCACGACCGCGCGACGCTCTCCGCCCTTTCCACGCGCGTCTGGGCGTACGAGGACGGCCGCTTTGTGGACTACCCCGGCGGCTTTGACGACTGGCTGGACTGGAGCGCGCGCCGCAAGGCCGAATCTGCCGCCACCGCCGTCCTGGCCGGCCGCGCGGAGCCGAAGCCGGGCTCCGGGCCCGCGTCGTCCGCGAAGACGTCGACGTTGTCCAAGAACGAGATCCGCCGCCGCGAGCGCGAGCAGCAGGCGCTGGAGGTGCGGATCGAGCAGATCGAGACGCGCATCGGCGAGATCGAGGCGCTGCTGGGCGACCCCGCGCTCTACGCCGCCGGCGCCGACCCCGCGCGCCCCGCCGCCCTGGCCGCCGAGCGCGACACCCTGACCGCCGAGCTGGCCGAAGCCTACGCCACCTGGGAGAGGGTAGGCGAGGAGCTTGCAGGCGTGTAGATTGGGAAAACACGCTCTGGACGGGAAGGAACGATGACGATCACGATTCCGGACGACATCCTGCTTGCCACCCGCATGACCATGCAGGAGATGGCGGTGGAAGTGGCCGTCATCCTCTATCAGCGTGGAGGGGTAGCGCTGGAGAGCGCGGCGGAGGTCGCCAGGATGGGCGGGCGCCAGTTCGCGCACCTGCTCGCGAGCCGCGACATCCACGTGGATCCGCGGCACTTCCAGGCCCCTGCCGCCGTGGGCTGACATGGAGCTCGTGCTGAATTCCGGACCGGACGGCGCCCCGCGCCTGTCCGAGACCGAGGTGCGGAGGGAGCTGGCGATCGTGCTGTATCAGCGCGAAAAGCTGTCCCTGGGCCGCGCCGCCCAGCTTGCCGGGATGAAGAAGTTCGAGTTCAACGGGCTTCTCGCCGATCGCGGCATCCCCATGCATTACGGGATGGAGGAGCTCGAGCAGGATCTTGTTACGGCGCGAAGCCTCGCCGCGCGGTGATCGTCGTAAGCGACGCGTCTCCGCTCATCACGCTCGCCGGTGTCGGACACCTCCACCTGCTCCACGCCCTGTACGGCGAAGTGCTCATTCCTCCCGCAGTGTGGGATGAGGTGATGCAGGACGAGCGGCCGGGAGTGCAGGACATTGTCTCCGCGCCATGGATCCGGACGGTTCCGGTCGCTCAGAACTCGTTTCTGATGGCGCTGCAGACGGATCTGGACGACGGCGAGGCGGAAGCGTTCGCGCTTGCGGCCGTGATGCAGGCAGACCTCGTACTGGTAGACGAGCGACACGGCCGCAACGTTGCCATCTGGATGGGTTTTCGCGTGATGGGAGCCGCTGGTGTGCTGGCGGAGGCCAAAGCCCGTGGACTGCTGGCACAGATTCGGCCGGTGCTGGATGAGATGATGCGGGTCACACAGTTCCGTCTAGCCCGGCACCTGTATGACGCACTGCTCCGGGATGCGGGTGAGTAGCGGAGCGCACACGCACGAATCGCTGGACCTACTGCATTCGCGAGTCGTAGCAATCATTGGGCTGGTGACGGGGAATGACTCCGCGCCAGAGAATTTGCCGGAGGAACGGTTATCAGCACGCGAGAACTGATCGAGCTGGCGGAGCCCAGGGAGAAGGCGGTCCTGGTGGGGGCGCCGCTCAAGTCGCAGGCGGTGGAGGTCACCGAAGAGCACCTCCAGGAGCTGGAGCGCCTGGCCGACACGGCCGGGGTGGACGTGCTGGACTCCTTTGTCCAGCGCGTGGACCATCCGCACCACAAGTTCTTCATCGGCGAGGGAAAGGCCGAGGAGCTGAAGAGCTTCGTGGCGGCGGAGGGGGCCACGCTCATCCTGTTCGACGACGAGCTGTCGCCGGCGCAGGGGCGCAACCTGGAGCGCGTGGTGGGCACGCGCATCATGGACCGCGCCGAGCTCATCCTGGACATCTTCGCCACGCGGGCGCGCAGCAGCGAGGCTCGCGCGCAGGTGGAGCTGGCGCAGCTGCAGTACATGCGGCCGCGTCTTACGCGCATGTGGAGCCACCTTTCCCGCAGCCGCAGCGGCCCCGGCATGCGCGGACCCGGCGAAACGCAGCTGGAGACGGACCGCCGGCTCATCGACCACCGCATCGCGCGGCTCAAGGACGAGCTGGAGCACATCGCGCGGCAGCGGCAGACGCAGCGCAAGGGGCGCCAGGGGCAGATGCGCGCGTCGCTCGTGGGCTACACCAACGCGGGCAAGTCGTCCATCCTGCGCAAGATGAGCGGGACGGAGGTGTTCGTGGAGGACCGGCTGTTCGCCACGCTGGACCCCACCACGCGCGCCATCGACGTGGGCGAGGGCTCCGAGGTGCTGCTGACGGACACCGTCGGCTTCATCCGCAAGCTGCCGCACCACCTGGTGGCGTCGTTCCGCGCGACGCTGGAAGAGGCGGCCGAGGCGGACCTGCTGCTGCACGTCATCGACGCTTCGCACCACGCGTGGGAGGAGCAGATGGAGGTCGTCCGCGAGGTGCTGGCGGACCTCAAGCTGCGCGACCGGCCGACGGTGCTGGTCTTCAACAAGACGGACCGGCTGACGCACGACGAGGAGCAGGCGCTGCGCGAGCGCACCTTCCCGGAGCCCTCCATCTTCGTCAACACGGTCGAAGACGGAGGGCTGGAGCCGCTGCGCCAGCTTCTGCACGACGAGGTGCGCAAGATCCGCCCGGACGTGGAGCTCACGCTCTCGTCGTCGCAGGGCGGGCTGCTGGCGGAGATCTACCGCGAGGGCGAGGTGTTGTCGCGCGAGGACAAGGGCTCCGAGATCCACCTGCGCGCCCGCCTGCCCAACGCCGCGCTCGGGCGCCTGCGCAGCCG
Organism: Longimicrobium sp.; assembly: GCA_035635315.1. Lineage (GTDB taxonomy): Bacteria > Gemmatimonadota > Gemmatimonadetes > Longimicrobiales > Longimicrobiaceae > Longimicrobium. Next base: position 9,131 of record DASQBH010000223.1, on the reverse strand, counting down.
CGGCGTCAAGGTGTACGGCGGCGGATGAACTCGGCCGATCCGCCAAAAGAATGGGCCTCACACAGAGTCAGCAGAGTCAACAGAGTTTGTTCTGCGCCAGGAGCAAACTCCGTTGACTCTGTTGACTCTGTGTGAGACCCTTCTTTTTTCGATCTCCAGACAAACTTCTTTCGGCGGATTGATGACTCCAGAGCCGGCGGCGCGGGTCGCGGCGCACCTGTGGATCGTGGGGGCGGGGCGGACGGGGCTCGCGCTGGGGCTGCGGCTGCACCGCGCGCACGCGTTCGGGCGGCTGACGATGACGGGCCGCCGCGAGCATCCCCGCGACAATCCGCTCTTCGGCGGCGATGCGCCGGCGGCGGAGTACCGGTCGTCAATCGAAGACGCGCCCGCCGATGCCGACGCCATCGTGATCGCGGTGCCGGACGCGGCGATCGCGGAGGTGGCGGGGCGGCTGGCATCCATCGACCTTTCCCCCTCCATCCCCATCCTGCACACCAGCGGCAGCCGCTCCACGGACGCCCTGCAGCCGCTGGCGGACCGGGGCCACTCCACCGGCTCGGCACACCCGCTGGCGGCGATCGCGGAACCGATCTCCGGGGCGGACCGACTGGCGGGGGCTACGTGGGGCGTGGAGGGCGAGGGCGCGGCGCGGGCGCTGGCGGAGCGCATCATCCACGCCTGCGGCGGGCACGCGCTGCGCATTGCGCCCGGCGGAAAGCCGGCGTACCACGCGGCGGCGGTGTTCGCCAGCAACTACGCGGTGGCGCTCCTTTCCGTGGCGGAGCGGCTGATGGAGCAGGCGGGGGTGGACGCGGCGGACGCACGCCCCGCGCTCACCGGGCTGGCGGGGGGCGCGGTGGAGAACGTGGGCGCGCGCGGGCCGGCGGCGGCGCTCACGGGGCCCATCATCCGCGGCGACGTGGAGACGGTGGCGCTGCACCTGGGCCGGTTGTCGGCGGACGAGCGGACGCTATATTCCCTGCTCGGCCGCGAGGCCCTGCGGCTGGCGCGCCGGGCGGGGCTCGACCCCGCGGCGGCGGAGCGGTTGGGCGCACTGCTGGGGGAGGGGAGTTGAGGCTCTACGTCAACATCGACCACGTGGCCACCGTGCGCCAGGCGCGCGGCACCGACGAGCCGGACCCGGTGCGGGCGGCCGTGCTGGCGGAGCTGGGCGGCGCCGACGGCATCACGGTGCACCTGCGCGAGGACCGCCGCCACATCCAGGACCGCGACGTGCGGCTGCTGATGGAGACGGCGCGCACCGTGGTGAACCTGGAGCTGGCGGCGGCGTCGGACGTGCTGGCGCTGGCGGAAGAGTGGCGGCCGCACCAGGCCACGCTGGTCCCCGAGCGGCGCGAAGAGGTGACCACGGAGGGCGGGCTCACCTTCAGCGACGCCACGCGCGCGGGGCTGGGCGACGCCGTGCGCCGGCTCAAGGAAGCCGGCATCCGCACCTCGCTCTTCATCGACCCCGACCCGGAAAGCGTGCGCGCCTCGCTGGAACTGGGCGCGCACGCGATCGAGCTGCACACGGGCGAGTACGCCAACGCGCGCGGCGCGGAGCGCGACGAGCAGCTGGGCCGCCTGCGTCGCGCGGCGGCGCTGGGGCGCTCGCTGGGGCTGGCCGTCCACGCCGGGCACGGGCTTACGTACGAGAACGTGACGCCGGTGGCGGCGGTGGAGGAGATCGAAGAGGTGAACATCGGCCACTCCATCGTGAGCCGCGCCGTCTTTACCGGCCTGGAGCGCGCCGTCCGCGAGATGGCGGAGATCCTGCGCCGCGCCCGCCGCTGACACCCGCACCCGGACCCGTCTCCATGGCCCAACCGCTCAGCGAATACTTCACGCTGGAAGCCGGCGAGTACCTGGACCAGATGGACGCGCTGCTGGCCGGAAGCGACCGGCCGGACCCGGTGCGCTTCTTTCGCCTGGCCCGCGGCGTACGCGGCAGCGCGCAGCTGGCGGGCGCGGCGCCGATCGCGGAGGTGGCGGAGCGGCTGGAGGACGGGGCGCGCGCCATTCGCGACGGGCTGCTGCAGTGGTCGCCCGAGGTGCGCGACCGGGCGCGGCGCACGGCGGACGACCTGCGCGCGCTGGTGGAGCGGCACGGCAGCTGGAGCGCCGCGGACGACCAGCGCGCGGCCGCGGCGGCGGAGCGGTGGGCGGACGTGCGCGGCGGCCGGCGCCGCAGCGACGCCCCGCACGACGGCGACGCGCTCTTCGGGTTCGTGCGGCGGGAGATCGGCGGGGTGGTGGCGGAGATGGACCGCGCGCTGGCGGAGCTGACGTCGGCGCCGGAGGGGCGCGAGCCGCTGCGCGTGGTGCTGCGGCGGATGCGGCCCGTGCGCGGGGTGGCGGGGATGGAGACGCTGGCGCCCGTGCTGGAGGTGCTGGAGGGGATCGAGGACTCGGCGCACGAGATCCTGGGCCGCACCTCTGCCGTGACGGGCGCGGAGCTGGACCTGCTGGCGTCCGGCGCGGCGGCGCTCCGGGCGGCGGCTTCGTCGCTGGAAGGCGGCCACGCGCCGGGGGAGTCGGCGGAGCTGTCGGCGTTCCGCGAGCTGCGCGACCGGGTGGAGGAGGCGTCGGCGGCGGGGGACGACGCGGAGGTGGTGCCGCTGAGCCGCCTGTTCGCGGACGAGCCCGCCGGGCACCTGGTGTCGTCGCCGATGGCGCCGGTGCCGTCCGGCGACGGGATGACGCCGGAGGTGGAGGCGTTCCTGCGCATCGAGGCGACGGGGTTCCTGGACCGCGCCGAAGGGCTGCTGGCGGGACAGCCGGCGCGGCCGCGGCGGTTCGGCCGCGTGGCGCGCGAGGTGGCGGAGCTGGCGGCGAGCGTGCGCGAGCTGGCGGGGACGTACGGCGTCGCGGCGCTGGCGACGGCGGCGGAGCTGGCGGCCAACCGGCTGCGCGGCGCCGGCTCGCCGGAAGAGGCGCGCGACGCGCTGCTGCAGCTTCGCCATTCGCTCCCCGGTGCGCCGCCGCAGCCCGTCGTTGCGCCGGCCGCCGCGCCGTCCGCGGTGGTGGAGACGGCGGAGCAGGTGGTCGCGGCCGAGCCCGCGGCGGAGGAGCCGCGCGCGGACGAGGAGGGCGTGGTGCCGGTGGAGACGCTGCTCTACGCGCCGGACGAGGCGCTGCGCGAGGCGCTGGCCCTGCGTGGGCGCATCGAGCAGCTGGGGGCCGGCCGCGGCACGCCGCTGGGCGACGCGGTGGACGAGCTCTTCGGCCTGGTGGAGCTGGGGCTGGCCGGGCGCGCCTGATCTTTCGGAAGAAATTACCCTTCTCGCGATGAAGTCATCATCCCTGAAGGCGGTCGTCGGGATCGCGGCGACCGTCTTTTTTCTTTGGCTGGCGCTGCGCAACGTCGACTGGGTGGACGTTGCGACCCACGTGCGCAACGCCAACTGGCTGCTGCTGGGCGCGGCGGTGCTCATCTCCACGCTGGGGATGCACATCCGCGCCATGCGCTGGAAGCCGCTGCTGGAGCCGGTGGCGCCCAATATCCCGTTCCGCCCGCGCATCGCCGCCGTGTTCATCGGCTTCGGCGCGAACAACGTGTTCCCGGCGCGGCTGGGCGAGTTCGCGCGCACCTGGGTGGTGGCGCGCGAGGCGAAGATTCCGCTGACGGCCGCGTTCGCGTCGCTTGTGCTGGAGCGCGCGCTGGACGGCATGGTGATGATCGTCTTTCTGCTCATCACCATGTCGATGCCCGCGTTTCCGGAGATCGGGGCCAACGGCGACAACGTGCGGGCCGGCGTGCGCATCGTGACGGCGATCACGGCGGTGGGCCTGCTGGGGCTGCTGATGATGGCGTTCCAGCCGCGGCGGACGGTGGCGATCGCGGAGCGGGTGGCGACCCTGCTGCCGAGCGCGTTCCGGCGGCCGGTGGTGGACGCGCTGCACGCCTTCATCAGCGGGCTGCACGTGCTGCGCAACCCGCGGCTGCTGGCGGTGTCCGCGGCGTGGGCGCTGTTCCAGTGGACGTTCCTGGCGACGTCGTTCGTCCTGGCGTTCCGCGCGTTCGGCATTACCGAGCCCGGATTCTTGGGCGCGGTCTTTCTGCAGTCGGTGATCGCGGTGGCGGTGTCGCTCCCCGCGGGGCCGGGCTTCTTTGGGCCGTTCGAGGCGGCGAGCGTGTGGGGGCTGGGGCTGTGGGGGGTGGATGCGTCGCGCGCCGCATCCTTCGCCATCGGCCTCCATCTCGGCGGCTGGCTTACGGTGACGCTGGGCGGGATGTACTACGCCGCGAAGCTGAACCTGCGCTGGCGCGACCTGGGGCGGGCGGAGGAGACGGTGGAGCGGGCGGTGGAGGAGGACGTGGAAGGCCATGCCCGCCCTGCCTGACGCCGCCGAGGCCGCCGCGCCGGCGAAGGTGAACCTCTTCCTGCGCGTCCTGGCGCGCGAGGAGAGCGGATTCCACTCGCTGGAGACGCTGTTCTGCGCGCTGTCGCTGGCGGATACGGTGCGCGTGCGGCGGGGCGCGCCGGGCGTCCGCCTGCACGTGGAGGGTGGGGTGGATACGGGGCCGGCGGAGCGCAACCTCTGCGTCCGCGCGGCGGAGCGGTTCTACGCGGCGGTGGAGGAGGCGCCGTCGATCGACATCCATCTCACCAAGAAGATCCCCTCCGCGGCGGGGCTGGGCGGTGGCTCGTCGGACGGCGCGGCGGCGCTGCGGGCGCTGAACGCGCTGCACGGCGAGCCGGTGGACCGCGCGGCGCTGCTGCGGATGGCGATCGAGCTGGGGAGCGACGTGCCGTTCTTCCTGTGCGGATCGGCGCTGGCGCTGGCGTGGAGCCGGGGCGAGCGCCTGCTCGCGCTGCCGCCCCTGCCGCCGCGCCCCGTGATCGTGGCCCACCCCGGCGTGGCGATGCCCACGGCGGAGGCGTTCCGGCGCATCGCGGAGCGGCGGGGTGGGGGATACGCGCCCGACGCGCGGTCGCTCGGCATCGACCGGCTGCGGGACTGGGATTCCGTCGCGGCGCTGGCGGAGAACGACTTCGAGCCGGTGGTGGCGGAGGAGATTCCGTTCATCCACCTGGCCACCTCCGCGCTGCGGCAGGGGGGCGCGCGGATCGCGATGATGGCGGGGAGCGGATCCAGCGTGTTCGGCGTCTTCGATTCGGAGGACGCGCGCGACGCCACGCTGGAGCGGATGCGCGGGCTGCGGATGCGCGCGTGGGCGGCGCGGACGCTGGAGTCCGAGCCGCCGGTGCGGGTGGAGTGAGGGGAGGGCGGCCGGCGTGGGCGTCTGGCGGCGCACCGGTAGAGGGGTCCGTGTCGTCGGCGTTGCAAGGGCGAATGAATTCGCTGCAACAACCACACGAAGTCCGCCTGCGCGGACTGGCTGGCGGCGCCGTAGCCGCGCGGATCGTGCGCGTGGACGATCCGGTGCAGCCGCCCGTATTGACGACCCGTCGTCAGTCGGTCTCGCCGACGATCCAGTACGACTCCGACGGGCAGGCCGCGGCACGGGCGCGGTCGGTGGCGGAGAGCAGCGCATCGGCGTGGCCGGCAGGGACAAAGCCGCCGCCCATCCGGAAGTCGCCGCCGATCTGCCCGATGCTGCGACCCTCCGCGTTCTCCACGTGCAGCGCGCCCTCCCGGGCCGCAAGCCGGAAGCCGTAGGGCCAGATCACCACCGCGCCGCCTTCGCCGTCCACGCGCAGGCAGCCTTGCGCGTCGCGGGTGACTTTGCCGGTGTACAGCGCCTCCATGACCCCCTGCGGCGGTGACTTCTGCGCCAGGAACACGGTGGCGTCCGGGTTCTCGCCGGCGTTGAGGGCGGAGCCGGTTCCATCCCCCTGGGAACACGCCGGGAGTGCCAGCGCCACAAGCAGGGCCAGGGGCGCGCCGGGACGGACGATGAAGCGTTTCATACGAATGCCTCCAGGGTGAACGGGTGATCTGCACGGCACACACGCCCAACACAACGCGCAACGCGCCAGGAACGGACAGTGCGGTGCCGCCGCGCTTCGGGTTGACCGAAACGGACGGGCTGGATTACCTTTGATGAGCGCGGAGGTCAGGCCCCGGCCGGCCTCCGCGCATCGTTGCCCCGTGGTGTAAAGGCAACACAGCGGTCTTTGGAACCGTTATTGGAGGTTCGAATCCTCCCGGGGCAACTGGCCCCAAGCCGATGCGAAAGCGCCGGCTTGGGGCTTTTTTCTTGCCTGCGCCCCGCCGTGCCCGCCTGCCGGACACACTGCGAATGGTGCGCCGCGCGCGCAGAATCTGCGTAGCGCGCTCGAAGTCAAACCTCCCCCAGCAGTTTTGGGGGAGGTGCGAGCCCAGGCGAGCGGAGGGGGCGCACTTCGCGGCCCGCTCCCGCGCTCAACGGATAGAACGCAAGACGGAACTCATGAAGCGAAGCCTGATCCTCGTCCTCCTTGCCTGCGCCCTCCCCTCGATCGCGCTGGCACAGGCGCCCGCTAGCCCGCGCGTGGAGGCGCTGCTGGCGGCGATGACGCTGGAGGAAAAGGCGGGGCAGATGACGCAGCTCACCCTCGGCACGGTGGCGGCGGAGGGCGGGCCGCAGCGCGACAGCGTGCGCGTGGACACGGCAAAGCTGCGCGAGGCGGTCGTACGGCGGCACGTGGGGTCACTGCTGAACGTGATCGGCGGGTCGCTGTCGCTGGAGGGGTGGCATCGCCTGCTGGGGCAGGTGCAGGGGATGGCGATGCGCGAGACGCGGCTGGGCATTCCCGTGATCTATGGCATCGACTTCGTGCACGGGGCCAACTACACGCGCGGCGGCACCATCTTTCCCCACAACCTGGGGATGGCGGCCACCTTCAACCCCGCGCTGGTGCGCCGCGCCGGCGAGATCACGGCGGACGAGGCGCTGGCGAGCGGGCTCCCCTGGAACTTTGCCCCGGTGCTGGACGTGGGGCGCAACCCCGTCTGGCCGCGCTTCTACGAGACATTCGGCGAGGACCCGCTGCTTGCCGCCACCTTCGGCGTGCAGGCGGTGGAGGGGATGCAGCGCGGCGGGCGGGTGGGGGCCACGCTCAAGCACTACCTGGCGTACAGCGCCTCGCGCACGGGTCACGACCGCGCGCCGGTGGAGCTGAGCGTGCGCGGCGTGCGCGAGAACTACCTGCCTCCGTTTGCCGCCGCCGTCCGCGCCGGCGCGCGCAGCGTGATGGTGAACTCCGCCGAGATCGACGGCGAGCCCGTGCACGCCAGCCGCTACTGGCTCACGGACGTGCTGCGCGGCGAGCTGGGCTTCACCGGCGTCATCGTCACCGACTGGGAGGACATCTACTACCTCCACACCCGCCACCGCGTGGCGCCGACGGTCAAGGACGCGGTGCGGATGGCGATCGAGGCGGGGATCGACGTCAGCATGACGCCCAACGACTTCGGCTTTACGGACGCGCTGATCGAGCTGGTGCGCGAGGGGGCGATCCCGGAGAGCCGCATCGACCAGTCGGTGCGCCGCATCCTGACGCTGAAGGAGGAGCTGGGGCTGTTCGACCGGCCGTTCCCCGACGCCGCGCTGCGCGCCGGGTTCGCGACGGAGGCGTCGGCGCAGGTGGCGCGGCAGGCGGCGCGCGAGTCCATCACCCTGCTCAAGAACGAAGGCGGCATCCTTCCGCTCAAGCCGGAGGCGAAGATCCTGGTGACGGGCCCCGCCGCGCAGTCGATGACGGCGCTGAACGGGGGATGGACGTACACCTGGCAGGGAACGGACGCGTCGCAGTTTCCCGAGGCGCCGCGGACGGTGCTGGAGGCCATGCTGCGCCGCGGCCGCGACGTGCGCTACGTGGCCGGCAGCGGCTTCACCGAGCCCGGCGACGTGCAGGCGGCGGCGCGGCTGGCGGCGGAGGCGGACGTAGCGGTGGTGGTGATCGGCGAGAACGCGTACGCCGAGGGCGTGGGCGACATCGCCGACCTCACCCTTCCCGAGGCGCAGCTGCGGCTGGTGGAGGCGATCCAGGCCACCGGCACGCCGACGGTGCTGGTGCTGGTGGAGGGCCGGCCGCGCATCATCCGCCGCGTGGCGGACGCGGCGCGGGGCGTGGTGATGGCGTACTGGCCGGGGATGCACGGCGGCGAGGCGGTGGCCGAGGTGCTGTTCGGCGAGACCAATCCCTCGGGAAAGCTGCCGTTCACCTATCCGCGGGATCCCAACGAGCTGCTGACCTACGACCACAAGTTCACGGAAACGCTGAGCCCCCGCTTCGACGGCGCGGGATACCGGCCGCAGTGGCCGTTCGGCCACGGCCTGAGCTACACGACGTTCGAGTACCGCGACCTGCGGCTGGGCGCGGCGCAGATGGACACGTCCGGCCGGATGACCGTGCAGGTGACCGTGGCGAACACGGGCGGCAGGGCGGGGGACGAGACGGTGCTGCTCTACACCCGCCAGCACTTCGCGGCGACCACGCCGTACACCCGCCGCCTGCGTGCCTTTCAGAAGGTGTCGCTGCAGCCGGGCGAATCGCGCACCGTCACCTTTACGCTGGCGGCGGACGACCTGCGCTACGTGGGACGCGACGGGCGGATGGTGCTGGATCCGGGCGCGTTCGACGTGATGGTGGGAGGGCTCACCGGCACCTTCCGCGTCGTGGCGGGATCACGGTGATCGGCCAAAGAATCTCACGCGGAGGCGCGGAGGACGCGGAGGATGCGGAGGACGCGAGGAGTGAGGGAGGACGCGGATGCGCTGCGTTGACGCATCGGGATGTCCAGGCGCGCCGGCCTCTGACGACTCGAGCGGGTGAAGCCCCGCCGGGCGAGCTCCGCGAGCCCCAGGGCGGGGCTTATCGCCGTTCCAGCCCCGGGCTTTAGCCCGGGGTGGGGGGCACGCGGTGGATTGGCGCGGAGGGAAAATGAGATGCTTGTTCTGTGTTTGTTCGCATGTTATATAACACACGAACTTCATTGTCTCCCACCTCCGAGTCTGCTGGAAATCCCATGGTTCCCACCCGTTTTTTCCTCATCGTTCTCTTCGTGACGAGCGCCGCGCCGGGGTGCGGCAGGGACGCGGCCAGCCAGGAGCCGGCGTTCTCCCGGGCACAGGCCGCCTTCATGAGCCACGACTTCGACGCCGCCGAGGCCGCCTATCGCGAGGTGCTGCAGACCGACACCGTCACCGCGCACCGCACGGAGGCGGGGGCTGTGCT
>DASQBH010000222.1:0-2221 GCA_035635315.1 Longimicrobium sp. | reverse complement strand
GGGGAGGGGCCGGGGAGGGGCACCCCGCGGACGCAGTCCGATGGGAGTCGCCGACCGCAAACCGTCGGCAACCCAACCTCCCCCAGGGGTTTTTGGGGGAGGTGGGCGAGGTTTACGAGCCCGGAGGGGGCGGACTCGGTACTGTCCGTAGCGCGATCGAATTCTCCCCTCTCCGTGAGGAACGAACGGGGAGGGGCCGGGGGAGGGGCACCGCGAATCCCCCGAAAACAGGCACGGACCCTGCTCGAAACGGCTTCCGGACCCTTTTCCCGGGAGGTTGAGGATGCCGCAGGGAGACAAGTCTTCGTACACGTCCAAGCAGCGCCGCAAGGCCGACCACATCGCCGAGAGCTACGAAGAGCGCGGGGTGTCGCACAAGGAAGCGGAGAGCCGCGCCTGGGCGACGGTGAACAAGGATTCCGGGGGCGGCAACAAGTCCGGCTCGGGCCGCGGCAAGCCGGATTCAAAGGCGTCGGCGCGCAAGGGCGGCCGCAAGGGCGGAAGCAGCCAGTCCAGCGCATCGCGCAGCGCCGCCGCCAAGAAAGGCTGGGAAACGCGCCGCCGCCGGGGCAACGCCTGAGCCTTTGACCGGTTCCACGGGCGGCGGCGCCGGAGCCGCCGCCCCTCGTCGTCTGGTGATCCACGACACGGCTCCACCGCGCATCCTCCCGCTCGCTCGGCCCCCGCAGTTTCGCCCCGTGCCCTCGAAGCGATACATTCCCATCCGAACCACGAAGTGCAACGGAAGCAGGACACGGGAGCAGCAGTGGCGGATATCGCGATCGACCTGGGTACGGCGAACACCCTCATCGAGATCAGGGGCGAGGGGCTCGTGGTGAACGAGCCCTCGGTGGTGGCCGTGGACCGCGACACGCGGAACGTGCGGGCCATCGGGCTGGAGGCCAAGCGCATGCTGGGCCGCACCCCCGAAGGCATCGTGGCCGTGCGTCCCATGCGCGACGGCGTGATCGCCGACGTGGACATGGCGGACCTGATGCTGCGCCACTTTCTGGAGCGCGTGCTTCCGCGCGGCATCTTTCGCGTCAAGCCGACCGTGGTCATCGGCGTTCCGTCCGGCATCACCGAGATGGAGAAGCGGGCCGTGCGCGCGGCGGTGATGGCGGCCGGCGCCAAGGCCGTGCACCTGATCTCCGAGCCGATGGCGGCGGCGATCGGCGTGGGCCTCCCCGTCACCTCGCCCAAGGGGTCGATGGTGGTGAACGTAGGCGGCGGCACCAGCGAGATCGGCGTGATCGCGCTCTCCGGCATCGTGGCCGACGCCTCCATCCGCGTGGCGGGGAACGAGATGGACGAGGCCATCATGGCCTACGTGCGCAAGAGCCGTAACCTGCTCATCGGCGAGGCCACGGCGGAGGGGGTCAAGATCCAGATCGGCTCCGCCTTTCCGCTGGGCGAGGAGCGGGAGATGGACGTCACCGGGCGAGACCTGGTGAACGGCATCCCCAAGAGCGTGCGGGTGAATTCGGTGGAGATCCGCGAGTGCATCCAGGAGCCGGTGTTCGCCATCGTGGCGGCCGTGCGCCGCGCGCTGGAGACCACGCCCCCCGAGCTGTCGTCCGACATCATCGACGCGGGGATCGTGATGACGGGCGGCGGCGCCCAGCTTCGCGGTCTGGGGCGGCTGATCGAGCGCGAGACGGGGCTCCCCATCCACCTGGACGAGCAGCCGCTCACCTGCGTGGTGCGCGGCGCCGCCCGCGTGCTGGAGGACTGGGGCCGCTACCAGGGCGTGCTCTCGTAGCGCCGGCGGGCGCCACGGGCTGAAGCCCGCGGCTAGGAATGCCATAAGCCCCGCCCCGGGCTCGCGGAGCTCGCCCGGCGGGGCTTCAACACCATGGGCGCTACGCGCAAACAAGCGGGGGATCTCGCGCCGGGGGCAGCCCACGCGAGCAGGTGAAGCCCCGTTTGCGAGGAACGCAAAGACGGGGGCTTGTGGCAGTTCTAGCCGAGGGCTTCAACCCGTGGTAGCCCGCGGCCACGTGAAGTCCTTGCCCCGCTCGGCCGCACGATGAGATCCGTACGCACCCTTACGTGAGGGCCATGGAACCCGTCGAACCCGTCCGGTCCACCACACGCTCCGCCCCCGCCGGCGGGGGCGAGGGCCCGAGCTTCGCCGAAGCGCTGCCGCGGCTGGCCGCCGCGTACAACGCGGGGGTGCTGGTGCCCTTTCTGGGCGCGGGGATGAGCCGGCCGGCGTGCC
>DASQBH010000221.1:0-3437 GCA_035635315.1 Longimicrobium sp. | reverse complement strand
CGCCTACGTCACCGCCGGCGTGCTGGCGGACCGCCTGTTCAAGCCGCTGCTGGTGGAGGGTGGCCCGCTGGCCGGCTCGCTGGGCGCGCTGGTGGGCGTCGGGCCCACGCGGGGGATCGGGCTGCTGCTGGGCGTGGTGGGCCTCTTCGTGCTGGCGGTAACCGTCAGCATGGCCCTGGTCCCCGCCTTCCGCACCGCCGACGCCATCCCCCTGGCCCCCGCGCCGGAGCCGGCGGCCGCCGCCCCCGAAACCGCGGCGGAAGAGAAGCCTGCCGGCGAGCCGGTGCCGGTGCCGGCGTAGCGGACCAGGAGATCGACAGCAGAAGGGCCTCGCGGCGACGCGAGGCCCTTTTGAGTTTGAGAAACGTTACGGAGCCGGAGGGCTGTCTTGCGACGCTATGGCCGCTTGCCTTGCTTCTTCCAGCAGTTCGTCCACCTCGGTCTGCAGCTTGGGGATGTCGACACCGCGCTGGCGAAGCCAATCCGCGAGCGGCTCGAACGCTGGATTGGCGAGAAATTCAGCCACGCGTGGAACATTCAAGGAAATCCCGTTGTCATGCGCGCGGCGGAACCTGACCCCGAAGACACGCAGCGTTAATCGCAGATCCTGCTCAAGCCCAGAAACAAGCCTATAGATTAGGCCAGCGAGAAGGTGAAGATCCGTTTCCACAGCCGCTACGGAAGTGCCGGTGGTTGCGAGGTAGATCGCCAGATTGTGGTGCGAGATGCCGCGATCGCGAGGATCCGAGAGCTGCTCTGCTAGCGCGAGCGCGCGGCGACCCTGCAGGATCGCCTGATGAATATCGCCCTGCGTAGCGAAGAGCTTGGCAAGAGAGCCGATCGTTTTCAACCTTGCGCCAGGATTGTTCTGAAAGACGTCAAGGCAAGCTTCTAACTCCGCCCTTGCTTCGGCAACGCGACCCAGGTTTGCAAGGGCATTGGCGCGATTCATTCTGTTAAAAGCCATGCTCTCCGCCGATCGCTCGAGAGCTTGCTCGACCTCAAGAATTGTATCAATGCGCCGAAGTGCGGACGCCCAATCCTCACGAACAGAGTCCGCCTGCCTAGCGATATCCAGCGCCCCGATGAACGCGCGTGCAAGATTCTCAAGAGCCGGCGCTTCCGGAGGCACGTGTCCGGAGCGATGCTGCCGCCACCAAGACTCGACTTCGCCCAGCCGTTGCTCCACCTGCGGCATCGCCTCAGAAGCATTTCCCTGCATAATGTCTATGCGTAGCGCCTCCAACTCGCTTATTACGATGTAAACTGCAGGCGAACCCGCCTTCTTCTCCGCTTCTGCGCTGTCGAGGTGTCGCTGGCGTGACGCACTGACGTTCCCTGTGCTCCGAAGGGCGTGTGCCCAGTTGCCAGTAATCCAAGCGAGATCCGACCATGCTTGGCGTCCATCTTCACCTTGGATCTCGGCGGCAGTACGAGCCAGAGTAGCGGCCTGCTCATAAAAAGAAACGCTCGCATCGGGACGACCTGCTTTGTTCAACGCATCTGCGACATAGGTGAGGCAGGCCCAGTGTGCCCTACCATCGGGGGCAGAGGCGGCGGCCGCCTCAAGGTGCGGAAGCAAGTCTGACAGCAACTCAGGGTCATCGGTGCCGGTAACGAGGCGCGACGCAAAACCTCGCAGGCGGTCGTAGTCTCCGGCTTGGATGCAGTAGACTAAAGCGCGACTACCCGCTTGCACAGCGGTGCTCATGTTCTGATGTAGTAGGTCATCAAACACCGCTTCCAGACGATCCGCGTAGGCGAGCCGGATGCTGTTCTCCGTCAACTCTCCCCGGTCTTGCACGTGATAATGCATCCAGGCGTAGATGCGCTCCCGAACCAGTTCATGTGTGGTCAGTTCGGGATTGTCATCGTCCCTCCCGGTCCGCTCCTCAGTGACTAAGCCGACCGGCACTAAATAGCGCAACAGCGGCTCCGCATTAGAACCCGCCTTGGCGTGAGGCGGGAGCGCATCGGCCTCCGCGCGTAGTTCCGGCGGTGGATCTTGCGGCTGTGCCTGCAGTTCGGGCGGGAGTTGTGACAGATTCTCTAGCATCTCCTTGATCTGCCGGAGCTGTTGCTGCTCGTCCCCGCGCCACACGCTTTTTACCAATTCCAGCGTGACGGGCTCGTTGGCGATGGCTATCATCCACAGCAGGCGCCGGGCGTCGGGGCTGGCGTCGCGGATGAGGTGATCGAGTGAGGTGGTCAGCGCGTCGTTAAGGTAGGCCAACTCCTTCTCGTCGCCGGGGGTGGTGGCGAACAGGGCGGGGAGCGCGCTGAAGTCGTGGCTGCTCTCCAATTCGTTGAGCGCCTGCATGAGCTGCGGCCGGAGCGCCGGATCTCCCGTAGCCAGCCGCGCCAGCCGATCCATCAGCAGCGGGTGAAAGCGGCTGGCCGTCAGCAGGCGCATGGCGAGGGCCTTCTCCCCCGAATCGCCGCCGAACACCATCTCGCGCAGCCCGCGGTGCTCCCGAAGGTAGAGCGCGGCCTCGCCAGAGGGAAGCGGGCCCAGCAGGACGCGGTGGCAGACCCCTGCCAGCGCGGCAAGCGGGCGCCGACAGGTGATGAGAACGCGCGACGGCGTGCCGCGGAGGTCCGTCGCGAGCAGGGCTAGGCAGCGGTCCCACGCCGGGTCTTGGCAGGCCCAGAACGGTTCACCATCGCTGTCAGCTGAGGCGGACTCCGGCTTCGGCTTCAGGTTGGTCTCGAAGTTGTCCAGCACCAGCAGGATGGGCTCGTCGCGCAGCGCACGGACCAGGTTGCGAATCAGGCGGTCCAGCCGCTCCGGCCCGGTGAACTCCGCATCGGCGGGCCGATAGATGGCGTCAGCGGGATGGGACTGCACGTGCTGATGGTAGCGTCCCAGCTCACTGTACAGCTTCATGTGGACGTCGCGCAGCGTTGCCTCAAAGGCGAGGGCGTTGGGCTTGGCCCGGTAGAGCAGCACCCACTGAAAGCGAGACTCCCAGAGCCCCAGGGCCTCGGCGACGAGCGCCGTCTTGCCCATACCGCCAAGCCCGGTGATCAGCGCGACCGGCTTGATGTCCGTCGCGGTGCTGGAGCCGATGAACTCCGCCCCCAGTTCCGCCAGCTCCCAAATGCGCCCCACGAAGTGCTCGTGCCCCGCCGTGGTCAGCTCCGCGATCTGGTGGAGGCGCGGATTGCGGGTGTCAAGCGCAGGGCTACGGCCGGCGCGCAAGACAAGGCCGGGCTGCTCCTCGCCGTACAGTACCGGCGTGGCGTGATCGCAGGCGGCATAGCGTGAGGTGTGTTTGCCGGGTTTGAGCAGCGCCTTGCGAGCGATCATCAGTGCCGCGGCAGCCGACTTCGGCTGGGCGTCGGCCAGCAGGGCATCGTAGAACTGCACCGCCAGCTCGCGGGCGTATTCGTCGCCCACGGCGTAGCGCATGGCCACCACCGACGGCACGCCGCCC
>DASQBH010000220.1:0-7057 GCA_035635315.1 Longimicrobium sp. | reverse complement strand
ACGGCATCGTCGGCTACACGCACGCGGGCGGCGTGGACCGGCCGCTGGTGGCGTACAAGACGGCCGGCGGCAACGTGGGCGCGGTGGTGGTGCCGCACATGAACTGGCGCGGCCTGTTCAGCCTGGGGACGACGGAGTCGGGGGCGGCAAGCACAGTCCAAGTGGAGTGGCCGGGCTTCCGCACCACCGCCTACCACTCCATGGGTGAGACGCAGGAGTCGACGAAGAACTGGATGGGCAGCCTGCTGGAGGGCCAGCGCGACCCCGGCGGCCAGATGTACATGCGCAACCGCTACTAGACCCGCAGACCGGCCAGTTCACACAGACGGATCCCATCGGCATTGCGGGCGGCCTGAACACGTACGGGTTCGCGGCGGGGGACCCGGATTCCTATTCCGATCCGTATGGGCTCTGCGCTTGCGTCATCCCACTCGTGATCGGCGGACTTAAGTGCCGGGAGTGATTGGAGACGTATAGATCCCGGGACAGGGCGGCCACTGGCGCACCTACGACGCCGTGGAGGGATGGCGTGGGCGCAGAACGGCGACCAGTGTGTATTGGCACGGCTTACGGATGCTTGGCACCGGTTCACAAGCCTATCTCGCTGTAGCTACTAGCTCAGCTGACGAGCCACATCTGCCAGGCGCTCTTGGCCAACATTATCGCTGCCTTGTGCGATACGCGCACCTACGAGATGATCTGGAAGGAAGCCTGGGCCCTGAAGGAGCGCCCCGGCGCCGCCCCCCCGTACCCCCAACCACGCTCACCCACCTGGGCAAAGCCGCCGCCCTCACCCAGGACTGGCTGCGCGTCCAGCAGACCGTCCGCGCCTTCAACGAGATTCCCCCGCGCACCGCCGTGGTCCGGCCGCGAAGAGGTGGCAGAGTTGACGGGGCTCGTCAGCAATCACTGGCAGGCGCGCGTCGCCAAGCACTAGCCGGCGTGGATCGCCCACGAGCCGCCCCCGCCAAGCGCTGCCAGCCCACGCCAGCGCGGCCCTGGGCAACGCGCGCACCTGCGAGATGAGCTGGAAGGAAGCCTGGGCCCTGAAGGAGCGCCCCGGCGCCGCCCCCCGCACCCCCACCACACTCGCCCACCTGGGCAAGGCCGCCGCCCTTGCCCAGGACTGGCTGCGCGTCCAGCAGGCCGTCCGCGCCTTCAACGACCTTCGCCCCGAACAGCGCCGTGGGCCGGCCGCGGATGAGGTAGCTGAGCTGGCGGGGCTCGTCAGCAGTCACCGGCAGGCGCGCGCCGTGGAGCACTAGCAGGGCGCGTGCTTGCCACGCGCAAGTGGCGCCCTTGATGCGCACGCAGCATCACGTCGGTTGGCACTATGGCTGAAGGTTAACCAACTCTCACGGCACCACCCACGTGACGCGGCGGACCCAGGATGGTCTGCCGGAGCGCCGCGACGTCATCTTCGACGGCGCCGCTACGACCGGCACGCCCCCCAGCGTGCTGGACCACCTGCATTCCATCGTCGAGTCAATAGCGCGGGGGCTGGGGTACCCGCATGCGCCGTCTCCCCCGCACGCAATGCGCATCGCCTGTCATAATTCTGGAACCCCGACGCGCTTCTACTATAATACGGATCCCGCCGATTCTCTCGCCCTCCCTCCCCGGCGCGGCTTTCATGAAACCCCACCTCGAGCGTCCGGCCCCTCGTCGCCATCTCTGCTCAAGACCCGTTCTCGCGGCGCTGCTCCTGTCCGCTGCCGCCTCGCCGCTGCACGCGCAGGACGGGGGAGATCCGTGGGTCAACTTCAGCCCGAACACCGGCACCTACACCTCGCCGTCGCTCACCGTGACGGTGCGGTTTTCCGACAACGCGTCGCTGAACGCGGGAACGCGCACCATCGTGTTCAACGGCGACACGGTGACGGGCCAGTTCACCCACACGGCTCCTGCCCCGCAGCCGGGCGTCGGGGTCGCGGCGACCTCCACGGCCACGCTGACGATGAAGCCGGGGGTGAACACCATCTCGGGGCGCATCTGCGACAACGCGGGCAGCTGCTCGGACCCGTCCAGCGCCACGTTCACGTACATCGCGGGGCGCCCGGAGGTGCGGGTCTCGCCGGACGGGGACGCGGCCGGGGTGGTGGCGTGGCACGACATCGCACCCACCTTTCGCGTGGCGAACCCGGGGACCACGGCGGGAACGTACCGGCTCAGGGCGGAGTGCCGGGACGCGTGGACGGGCGCGCCGCACAGCGCCTGCTCCGCCGAGTGGCCCGTGGTGGCGGTGGGGGCGGGCGACTCGGTTTTCGTGAGGGCGATGGCGACGGGGACGGCGCCGGAGCGGGTGCTGCTGGTGCGGCTCTCGGCGGAGCTGGAGTCCATGCCGGGCGTCGCGGACGCAGGGTGGGTGGACGTGACCGTGAGGGGGAGCGGAGGTGGGGGATCCCCGGTGCTGCAGGCGCGGCACGCCGACCTGGCGACGGGCGCGTACCCCGTCCAGCGCGGCCAGTGCGTGACCGCGTCGGCGGGCGCGGGGGCGGCATACGAGTGCGGCGACCTGCGGCTGGCGCACGCGCTGCCGGCGCACCGCACGCTCAACCGCGCCTGGGCGCCGGTTCTGATGTACAACAGCCAGCACGCGGACCCGCGCCCCAGCGTGTACCTGGACGTGACCCTTCCCGAGGGGACGGTCGTGCCGGGGTCCGTGAGCCCGGTGCTCTACTTTCCCGCCACGGGCGTGGTGGAGCAGCGCTTTTTCACCGGCTCCGAGTGGCAGCCGGGCACCACGCGCCGGATCGGGGTGCAGATGGCAGCCCGGCCCACCGGCTGGTACCCCTACAACGCGCAGGTGCTGTCCACCTGGCAATACGGGCAGCCGACCAGCCCCGTGCTCGCCACCGCGCTCACGGTGGTCAACCGCAGCGAGAGCCCTTTTGGCGCGGGGTGGTGGCTGGCGGGGCTGGAGCAGCTGGCGTTCGTGGACGGCTCCCGGCTGCTCTGGATCGGCGGCGACGGCAGCACGCGCCTGTACCAGCCGCTGCCGGGCGGCACCGCGTGGGTGTCGCAGAACCCGGAGGGCGCTCCCGACACGGTGACGCGCAGCGCGGCCGCCGTCTACACGCGCACGCTGCCGGAGGGCGGACGGGTGGAGTTCGACGGCGTGGGGCAGCACGTGCGCACGGTGAACCGGCTGGGGCAGGTGACCACGTTCCAGTGGGCGAACGAGCGGCTCGCGCGGGTGCTGGTGCCCACCGCCAGCGGTACGCAGCCGGCGTACGACTTCGGCTACGACGCGAACGGGGTGCTCACGTCGGTGAGCGCCACCGCCCCCGGCGCGCCCACCCGCACGGTGACCCTTGGACACGAGCTGGGGGGCGGGCGCGTGACCTGGATCCAGGACCCGGATGGAAAACGGGTGCTGTTCGGGTACGGAAGCACCCGGCCCAACCTGGTGACGCGGCGCACGGACCGGCGGGGGACGCCCGTCACCTTCACCTGGTCCGACCGGGGGCGGCTGGCCTCCACCCGGCTGGGGCTGGCGAACGGGGACAGCATCATCAGCACCTTCGAGGCGGTGGAGGACAAGGGGTTCGCGCAGTCGGTGCCGCTGGCGCAGGCGTACACGGCGCTGGACGGGCCGCGCACGGACGTGGTGGACCGCACCCTGTTCTGGACCGACGAGCGGGGCGCGGTGCGGCGCGTCCGCGACGCCATGGGCGGCGAGACGCTGCTGACGCGCGGCGACCCCCGCTTTCCCGCGCTGGTGACGGAGGTGCGCACCTCCAGCGCGCGCGGCGACAGCCTGGTGCTGCGCGGCAGCGTGGGCTACGACGCGCGGGGGCGGATCACGACCGACACCGTGCACAACCCGCTGGGCGACGGCGTGCACCGGGTCACCACCTACGGCTGGGACGACGCCGTGGACCGGCCGGCGTGGATCAAGGCGCCCGGTGCGGACACGGTGCGCATGGGATACAGCCCGGTCACGCGCAATCCGCTCTGGCAGCAGCAGGGCGGCTCGCCGCGGCGGGTGTACTTCGACTACAACGGCGCGGGGCAGGTGATCCGCATCCGCTACCCGCACCCCCTCACCGGCGCGGCGGGCGGGGGCGGGCGCGACTCGATGGCGTACGACGCCGCCGGCAACCTGAAGCGCACCTGGAGCCCGCTGGGCTTCGTCACCCTGTATCACCGCGACGCGCTGGGACGGGTGGTGGAGACGATCTCCCCCGTGCACGCGGCGAGCTCGTCCGACTCGGCGTCCGTCGCCAATACGGGGCTGCGGCAGACGGTGGCGTACGACATCATGGACCGGGACACCCTTTCCCGGACCATCGGGCGGGCGATGGCGCTGGGCCGGCGGAGCGCCGTGGCGCGGCTGCACGCGACGGACGCGGAGATGCTGACGGTGCGCACCACCTACGATCCCGGCGGACTGCCGCTGACGGTGGAACGGTGGTCCACGCCCGACACGGCGCACGTGGACGTGCTCACCACGACGTACGGATACGACAGGGCGGGGCGCAGGACGAGCGAGAGCGACGGGATGATCGCCGAGCACTTCGTCTACGACCCGGCGGGCAACGTGGTGGTGCACC
This sequence comes from Longimicrobium sp., assembly GCA_035635315.1. GTDB lineage: Bacteria > Gemmatimonadota > Gemmatimonadetes > Longimicrobiales > Longimicrobiaceae > Longimicrobium. Next base: position 2,501 of record DASQBH010000220.1, on the reverse strand, counting down.
GCACCCGCCGCTCGCACGAGATCACGATGAGGTACGACGCGCTGGGACGGATGACGCGGCGGGTGACGCCGCCGGTGAGCTACCCGGCCACCAGCGTGGACTGCAGCGATCCGTACGACCCGAAGCGTCCCGACGCGCCGCGGTGGTATCCGTGCGTATTCAGCTTCCCCAGCTTTCCGAACAGCGGCTCGGGCGGATGGACGATCCCGGCGGACACGGCGTACTTCTCGTTTGACGCGGCGGGCGGAATGGTGCGGGCGCAGAACGGCGACGCCATCGTGAGCCGCACCTACTTCCCGGGCGGGGCGCTGCGGACGGACTCGCTGCGCATCCGTGCCTACGGCTCCGGAAGCTTCTCGCTGCACGCCTACGGGCTGGAGTACCGCTACGACGCGGCCGGACGGATGCGCGCGCTGCTGCACCCCCTCAACCTGGCGGGCGCGGCCCAGCGGGACAGCTTTGCGTACGAGCCGGTGACGGGCGCGCTGCAGACGGTGGTGGGGCGCACGAACCTGGAGTTCGGCTACGGATACGACCTGCTGGGGCGGCTGACGTCGGAGACGATGCCGGGGACGGCGGGCAACAGCTACGCGTACGACGAGGACGGGCGGCGGACAGGCCGGGCGGGGATCTACGGCGAGACGTTCACCTACGACGCGCGCGGCAAGGTGCTGAGCGCGTCGATCGCGGGTCGCAGCACCTTCTACAACTACTATTCGGGGCTGGGGCACCTGGTGGCGACGGAGTGGGACAACGACAACAACGCGGCCCAGGAGGTGGAGGAGTTCCGCCTGGACGCGCTGGGGCACCAGGTGTGGCGGCGGAGCGCCAACAACAACCAGCTGTACCGTGACCCGGAGTACGTGACGCGCTACACGCCGGGCACCAGCCGGGTAGACGAAGTGCAGTTCACCTTTCCGCCGCCGGGCACGTTCCTCGACTCGGCCGCGTTCGCGCGCGACACCACGTTCCGCCGGTACGACATGGCGGGCAACGTGGCCGACGGCTGGGACCGCGCGTGGGGGAACAGCTACCGCAAGGTGCAGACGCGCTCGTACTACGGGGCGGATGACAGGCTGCTGGCGCAGCAGGGATACCACGAGCTGGGAGTCGGCTTCCTGGGCGAGCGGCGCGGCTACTTCAGCGAGTACCGCTACGACGCGCTGGGCCGCCGCGTGCTGGTGCGTACCCGCCGCGACGGCCTGTGCAAGACGAGCCAGGGCTCGGTGGACTGCACCAGCGGCATCGAGCGCTACGTGTGGGCGGGCGACAACATCGTGTGGGAGATGCGGGGCCCCGGCGGCAACACGGAGCCCGCCGAGCGGCTGGAGCAGGTGGACGCGCCGGGCGTGGAGTACGGCATCGTGGGCTACACGCACGCGGGCGGCGTGGACCGGCCGCTGGTGGCGTACAAGACGGCGGGCGGCAACGTGGGCGCGGTGGTGGTGCCGCACATGAACTGGCGCGGCCTGTTCAGCCTTGGAACGTCGGAGTCAGGCGCGGCGAGCACGGTCCCCGTGGAGTGGCCCGGCTTCCGCACCACCGCCTACCACTCCCAGGGTGAGACGCAGGCGCAGACGACGAACTGGATGGGGAGCCTGCTGGAGGGCCAGCGGGACGCGGGCGGACAGATGTACATGCGCAACCGCTATTACGATCCCGCCACGGGCCAGTTCACGCAGACGGACCCTATCGGCATCGCCGGCGGGCTGAACACGTACGGGTTTGCTGCGGGAGACCCGGTGTCGTATTCGGATCCGTATGGACTTTGTCCCGATCACCTGTACGACAAGGCGAAGGAAAGCTGCCCCGGCGGCTTGACGAGCGAAATGTACCTTGAGACTCAGGCAGCCATCGCGACTCTGACGGATGCACGGTTGCAGGACGCGCTGACCACCATGCTCGAGTCGGGGCAAATAAAGCTGGTGGGCGGCATCTACAACAACCAACCTGCGGGGTCCCCAAAGGGTCACATTCAAGTGACGGAGCGGTTCTTCACGGGGGGGACGAACTTCAACGGATACAATACGACCGGCGAGCGTGGCTGGGTGCTGGCGCACGAGTACGGCCACCAAGTTCAGAGGACGACCCGTGCCTTCACCAGCATCCCCATGACGCTGAGCAACGATATCGGCGACTACTTCGACGCTGGCGGAGGCCCGCTGTTTGACGACTGGCAGCGGGATGCGAACGCCTACGCATGTAAGCGCACCTCCGCGCAGGCCCGCGGGGCATGGAACAACAAGTGCCTCTTCCCTTACCCGCCTTAAACGAGGTAGGCGCAGGACTTCCACCCCTCACCGATGATCGGTGGGGTGCTTGCACCGGCTACCTTTACCCGCAGTAAGCCTATGGTTATCGGGATCAAGTTCTGGCCGCGTCTGCTCGTCTTTCTCTTGCCTGTCGCGAGCAGTTGCGTGCCGCTGCCCGGGAATCGGGTGCCGCCCGAACAGAGCAATCGCACGACGTGGCAGGACTCGGTGTCCACGACTGCGATGTCC
>DASQBH010000219.1:0-4368 GCA_035635315.1 Longimicrobium sp. | reverse complement strand
GAGGAGCTCGCGCGCCTGAGCGCGCTGCTCGACGACGACGCCACCCCGGGGTGATCCCCCGGGGCGCGGCGAAGCGGGGCCGTCCGGTCCCGCTTCGCCGCCTGCCGACACGACTCCGACGGGCCCGGCCTCCTGGGCCCGCAAGCGACGCCCGGGGTGCTGGCCGGTCCGTTCCGGACGTTCGCGCGGTGCCTGCGCACCGCCTACCGCCCCTCGGGCGTCTATCCCGGCCGGCTCCCGCCTGGTGCTCGTCGACGATGCCACGATGGACGAGGGGGAAGCCCCTCCGCTTCCAGCGCCGCACGGAGGCGCCGGCGCGCGGCCCGTGCCTGCGGCTCCGGTGCCCGTCCTCGATGTCGTCCTTGCTCACGATGAGGTGGACAGGCCGGCGATCACCGCCCCCCCACGCTCCCGAACGCTCACCGCCGCGGGAGGGCGTGCCCGGCGGCCTCGTCGTCGGCCGCGTCCTCCGGAAGCGCGGCGGGCGGACGGATCGATCTCCGTCCACCCGCTCGTGGTTCGCGGCAGGCCGTCAGGCGGGAACCGCCTCGGCCGGGGCGGCATGGTGCGCCGGCGCCTCGCGGGCCGTGTGCCCCGCCGCGGGGTGCGCCTCGAGCGGCAGCGCGCGCGGCGGGACCGCGAGCACGTTGCACGGCGCGTCACGGAGCGCCGCCTCGGCCACGCTTCCCAGCACCAGCCGCACCGCCCACCCCTTGCCGTGCGTTCCCACGACGAGAAGGTCGGCCGGCCACTCCTCCGCCTCGGCGGTGATCTCCTCGGCGGGCGCGCCGGTGCGCACCACGGGCTCCACCGGCCGGGCGTGCCGGCGCCGGGCGCGAAGGAAGGTCTCCAGCCCGTCCAGCGCGGCGTGCTCCAGGACCTCGGGCGGCAGGACGGACGCGCTCAGGGGGAGCGACAGCACGAGCAGCGAGCGCATGCCGGCGGGCTCGCCGAACGCCGCCACGGCCGTCGCCAGCCCCTCCTCGTGCACGGCGGCGCTCAGCTCCGACAGGTCGCTGGTAAGCAGCACGCGCTCCAGAGGGCGGTGCAGGGGCCGGCGGATCACCAGCACGGGGACGTCCGCTCCGCGCAGCACGCGCTGGGCGGTGGTGCCCAGGAACCAGCCGCCCAGCCGGTCCGGCCGCGCCGCGCCGACCACCACCAGGTCCGCGCCTTCCGCCTCCGCGGTTTCGAGGATGGCGGGCGCGGGCGGGCCGCCGCTGGCGTGGCAGACGGCGGACTCGGCCCCCGGAAGGCGGTGCGCGACGGCCTCGAGCCCCGCGCGCAGGCGCTCGGCGTACTGCAGCGCCCACTCGGAACGCATGTAGCCCAGCTCGGGCGGGCTGAACACGGGCGGAACGGTGAACGCCTGCACCAGGTGCAGCCGTGCGCCGGTCCAGCGGGCCAGCTCGGCCGCCGCGACCAGCGTGGGATCGTTCTCGGCCGGCTGGGCGACGCCGGCGACGATGGTTCGGATGCGGTTCGACATGGGACCCTCCCGGATTGGGGACGGGGGACCGCGCGGACGGAGCCGGGCCAGCCCCCGAACGCGTGACACGCTTCTGCACGGTAGCACGCGGGGCGGCTGCCGCCGTCGGACGTCACCCGCCGCTCGCGTGGGGTGTTTGCCGATGGCTCTCCGGGGCCGCGCCTCCCGGTCGGCAGGGAGCGGGTCAGGTCGGGGCGGGCTCCGCGGAGGGGCCGCCGTGCACGCGGGTGCGGTTGCGGCCGGCCCGCTTGGCCGCGTACATGGCCTGGTCCGCCGCGGCGTAGATGGCCTGGCCGCCGTCCTCGTCCACGGGATGCCCGGAGGCGACCCCGCAGGAGATGGTGATCCGCACTTCCTCTCCCGCGGCGGTGCGCACCACGGCCTCGCGTACGGCGCGGCGCACGCGCTCGGCGACGGCGCGGGCTTCGAACGCATCGGTGTCGGGGAGCAGAAGGGCGAACTCCTCGCCGCCCATTCGCGCGGCGGTCCCCGGCAGCGCGACGGCCGTGTCGCCGCTGCGGACGGCCCCGGTGATCGCCGCCGACACCGCGACCAGCACCTCGTCGCCCACGGGGTGGCCGTAGCGGTCGTTGACGCGCTTGAAGCGGTCCAGGTCCATCACCACGATGGAGAGGGGCTCGCCGCTGCGCTGCGCGCGCGCCTGCGCCTCGCGAAGCCGCTCGCGGAAGTAGCGCGCGTTGCGCAGCCCCGTCACCGGATCGGAGACGGACAGCTCGTCCAGCGACCGGTTGGCCGCGATCAGGCAGTCCTCGTGCTTTCCCAGCGCCGCGCCAAAGCCGGTGAACATCACCACCGAGCCCAGCAGCATGTACAGGTAGAGCGGCGCCGACGCCGCCAGCTCGGCACCGGCGTCGTGGCCGGCCGCCACCCGCAGCGCAAGCCATCCCAGCGGCGCCCCGAACGCCAGCGCCGCCCCCTGCAGCGCCCGCGTCCAGGCGCGCCGCGGTCCGCCCAGCGGGTCGCCGCAGCGCGCGGAATCCTCCCCTTCTGTTGCCCGGCCGCGAGCCGCGGCGGCACGGTGCCGAATCAACCCGGTCATGGGAACCCGTCCGTCCTCCCGTGTGGGCGCTCCGCACCGATCCATCGAGCGCCACTCCCAAGTTCGTTCCTCGATCCGAGTGGGGGGGTCGGGAGGAAGCGGGGGGCGTGTCGGCGGAATCCCGCCGGTGGACGGCCACGCCGGCGCGGCGCTTTCCCCACACGGGCGACGGGGTGCGGACGGCGGGGCGGCCCCGGCCAGGGGCTACCTTGGCGGGACGGTTCTCCGGGGATTCCGCGCTCCACCTCGCTTCAGGCAGGGGCCCATGGCCACGTCCCCGCTGCACGCTCCACCCGGGACGGCCCGCCGGCACGCGCCGGAGACGGCGGGCGAGCACCTGGTGTGCGACGTCCCCCGCGCGCACCCGGAGGAATCCGCGGATTCCGTCCTCGCCCGGCTCGCCGGCGAAGCGGAGGCGGGCGCGGTGTACGTCGTGGACGACGGCGGCCGGCTGCTGGGGAGCGTACCGCTGGCGCGGCTGGTGGCGGCGGAGCCGGGGGCGTGCGTCGGACGCCTCGCCTCACCGCCGCCCGCCACGGTCACGGCGGACACGGACCAGGAGCGCGTGGCGTCGCTCGCCCTGCATCGCGGGATGGACACCATGCCCGTCGTGGACGCACGGGGGCGGCTGATCGGCATCGTTCCCCCGCTGGCGATGCTGCGGGTGCTGCGGCGCGAGCACGTGGAGGACCTGCACCGGCTGGCCGGATTGCGGCGCGAGACCGCGCAGGTGCGGCACGCGCTGGAGGAGCCGCCGGTGCGGCAGGCGCGCGACCGGCTTCCCTGGCTGCTGCTGGGGCTGCTGGGGAGCACCGCCGCCACGCTGGTGATGGCGCGCTTCGAGGGGGTGCTGCAGGCGAAGGTCGCCGTGGCCTTCTTCGTCCCCGGCATCGTCTACCTTGCGGACGCCATCGGGACGCAGACGGAGACGGTGGTGGTGCGGGGGATCTCGCTGACCTCGGTGTCGCTGCCGCGGCTGCTGTGGGGGGAGATGCGCGCGGGGCTGCTGATGGGGGCGCTGCTGAGCGTGCTGGTGTTTCCCGGCGTGCTGCTGGCGTTCGGCGACGCACGGCTGGCTGGGGCGGTGGCGCTGGCCGTGCTGGTGGCGGGGACGCTGGCCACCAGCGTGGGCCTTCTCTTTCCCTGGCTTCTGCACCGTGCGGGCGCCGACCCGGCGTTCGGCAGCGGGCCGCTGGCCACCGTCGTCCAGGACGTGCTGAGCCTGCTCGTCTACCTGGTCGTCTGCACGGCGCTGCTGTGATACCGTTTCTCACGATTGGTCGTGCACTCATGCACCTCAGAACTGCATCTCACACAGGGTCAACGGGGTCAACGGTTTTGATTTTTACCGTTGACCCCGTTGACCCCGTGTGAGACAAGTCCTTTTCAGGATCGGGTCTCATTGGTCTGTCCTCCGCGCCCTTCATGTAAGGCAGCAGTAGAAACCCGGGTGCACAATGAATTGCGGGATTGGGTATGAGGGGTGGGCCGGCCGCCGGAAGACGCTTTCACCTGTCAAAGAAATCCCTACGCCGGGGCGGCGGACTCCCCGTCGGGCGCCGGCTTCCGGCGACGTAGCTTGCGGATGGAGGCCGCGCATTCGCGCACGCCTCCCGATCCAACTCCGCACGCCAGGGGGGCTGCCGTGAAACCGAACCCCATCCGCTCCGTCCTCGCCGCGACGGACCTGACCCCGGCCAGCGACGACGTGCTGGGCAGCGCGGCCCGGCTGGCGCGGGCCGCGGGCGCGCGCCTGCACGTGATCCACGCGTTCGACCTGGAGCTTTCGGCGTATCCGGGGATCGACGGCGCCGCGCCC
>DASQBH010000218.1:0-2584 GCA_035635315.1 Longimicrobium sp. | reverse complement strand
ACGGCCTGTGATCAGCCGGCAGACGGCGTGGAGGGGGATGCGGCGGTAAAGCCCTCGGGAGGGGGCTGGACGCTTCGCGGCTCGGCGTACATGTCGATGAAGAGAACCACCGGCTTCTCGAGGCCCTGATAGGTGACCTCGTAGGCGTCCAGCACGCCGCGCGCGCTCCCCCGGTGGTATTCGCAGCAGCTTCCCAGCCGCCGGTAGCGCACCGTCTCGCCGCCGGGACCGCGCAGGCCGTCCAGCCACTGCCGCTGGTTTGCGGCGCCGTTCTCCTGGCCGCCGCCCACCAGGACGGGGTTGCGGCGGCCGTAGCCGTACACGTCCGTCTCCTCGCGGGGATCGGGCTCGCCGGCGCCCGGCGCCAGCGCATCCAGCAGGCTGTCCACGGCGGCGGAGACCATGACCTCGGCGGCCAGCACGCGCGCCATCACCCGCTCATCCCCTTCACCCACCGCGCGGCCGTTGCGGGTGACCAGGCGCCCCTCGATGGTGAGCTCCGTGCTGTCCCCCGCGGGCGCGATCTCCACCAGCACCACCTCCGCGGTGTCGCGCGAGCCCGCCTGGCCATCGCCGAACTCGGGCATGGTGAGCAGCGCCTCGTCCAGCATGCGGGCGCGGATGATCATTCCGCGCGACTCCAGCGCCTCCATGGCGGCCAGGTACACCGCGCGCGGCGGGGCGGCCACCTTTACCTGGATGACCGGGTTGAACCCCTCCTGCGCCGCGGCGGGCGCGGCGAGGACAAGGGCGAACAGGGCGGGGAGCAGGGTGCGCATGGGAATTCGCCCGGGAGGCAGGGTGATGGTCAGGATTGACCCAGCTGGCCGACCCGCTCGGTGATGCGCTGGATGGTGGACGCTTGCCCGCGCGGGGCGCGCTGCAGGTAGGCGCGGTACGCCGCCACGGCTTCGGCCGGCTTGCCGGCGTTGTCGAACGCGACGCCCAGCCGCAGGTACGGCTCGGCCCAGTGCGGCTCCAACTGCAGGGCGCGCTGGAACGCGGCGATGGCCTCGTCGCGACGGTTGGCCGCCATCAGCGCGTTGCCGTGCTCCAGGTGCATCACCGCGTCGTCCGGGGCGAGCTCCACCGCCTGTGCCATGTGCTCCACGGCCTCTTCGGGCTTGCGCTCGCGCAGGGCCAGGCGCGCCAGCGCGGCGCGGGTGGGGTACATCGTCAGGTCCTCTTCCAGCGCCCGCTCCCACGCGCGGCGGGCCTCGGCGGGGCGGCCGGCGGCGTCGTGCAGCATCCCCAGCGCGTGCTCCTGGAGGGCCTTGGAATCGTAGTAGTACTGCACGGCCGCCTGGTCGCGCGAGCGCAGCGTCTCAAGCAGCGCGGTAAGCTCCACGGCGGCACTGTCCAGCTGGCCCGCCCCCGCGAACGAGAGCGCGCGCCACTGCCGGAAGCGGTAGTTCTGCACCGGGTTGGCGCGCACCACCCGCCCAAAGCCGTCGGCCGCCTGGGCAAAGTCGCCCTCACCGTAGTTCAGGAACGCCGTAAGGACGTTGTCGACGGCCAGCCGGCGCCCCATGCGGGAGTACAGCGCCGCCTCGAGGCCGCGGTGTACGAACGGGTTGCGGCGCAGCGCCCGCAGCACCAGCGAGTCGTTGGCGATCACCTCCGGGCGCCGCATGGTCTGCGGGTTCTGATCCAGGTACCCCTCCCACGTTCCCTGGTTGGTGGCATAGAACGCGGCCCACCGGGCAAACAGCGGCTCGGCGCGCGTGGGGTCCAGCCGCCCGGCCCAGTAGAACGCGGCGGCGGCCTGCGCCGGCCGGTACCAGAAGTGCCGCTCGCCCAGGTCGAAGTACGCTTCCCAATCGTTCGTATCCGCACCGCGCGGCAGGCTGGGCCGCTCGGGCTCCCCCTGTGCGCGGGCGGGTGCGGCGCCCAGAACGGACGCGATGGTCAGCGTGAGAAAGAAAAGCCTGCGCATGAGATGTGGATCGGATGAGGACGTGGGATGGGGACCAGCGATCGATTGGACGATACGCACGTTTCTGCCGCCAGGCAACGATTACGATCCGATTGATCCAGTCTTCGGTGGCGTGCCGGGTCTGAAAAAAGATTGGGGATACAGAGGAACAGACAAAAGCCGGAGGAACAGAGGAAACCGGGGGGTTCGTCTCTGTTCCTCTGGCTTTTGTCTGTTCCTCCGTACCTTACGCTTGTTCTGTTTGTGCGTCAGTCGCCGGATGCCGCGGCCGCGGGGGCGGAGAAGTCGATGTCGGGCGTAAAGTCCTCGCCGGGGTTGATGAAGCGGTCGCTTTCCAGCGCGTACTGCCGGTCGTGCAGCTCGCGGTAGCGGCCGCCCAGCGCCATCAGCTGCGCGTGCGTGCCGCGCTCCACCACCTCGCCCGCCTCCAGCACCAGGATCTGGTTGGCGCTGCGGATGGTGGACAGGCGGTGCGCGATGACGAACGCCGTGCGCCCCTGCCGCAGCCGGCGCAGCCCTTCCTGGATCTTGAACTCGCTCTCGCTGTCCAGCGAAGACGTCGCCTCGTCCAGGATGAGGATGCGCGGGTCCGCCAGCAGCGCGCGGGCGATGGCGATGCGCTGCCGCTGGCCGCCGCTCAGCTTGATC
>DASQBH010000217.1:0-8675 GCA_035635315.1 Longimicrobium sp. | reverse complement strand
TGGTCCTGGAGGGTGGATGGGGAGCGGTTCGGTGGATGATGATGCCGCGCCGCGAATCGGCTACTCGTCGGGAACGAGGTACGGCGCCATCTCCGCCTCCAGCCGCTCGACGAGCGCGGGGTCCATGAACGCGTACTCGTCGGGGATGTGGAGGCAGACGAGCCGCCGGCCATCGAGCGCATCGGCGAACTTGTCGCGCAGGCGGCTCACGTGCCGCTTCTCCATCGCGACGACCAGGTCCGCCCACCCCAGGTGCCCCGCGGTGACGCGGATGCGCGCCCCCTGCTCCGTCCCCGCGGAGCGCACCTCGTGCCCGTTGACGCCATCGAACAACCGCTCCGCCGTAAGGCTGCGTAGCCGGTTGCGGCTGCAGACGAAAAGGATCTTCAAATCAGATGAGATAACGTGCGGCTACATCCCTGGTGAAATCACCGGGGGATTTGATCTGGATGGCGCCGTAGCTGCCGAGCACGAGCAGGTCTTTGTCGCCGGTCACAATGCACGCACACCGGCCGGCGAGTGCCGTTGCAAGGACAAGATCGTCATCGGGATCACGACAGACAGGAATGGCCAGTGGAGGGGGATCGACAACCTCCATAACCGAGCGAAGCAGCGCCGCGTTGCTGGACGCTGCATCCGGCGTGAGCCGAAACTTGCGGACGAGCTTCTCCTGATACTCGTCCAGCAATCCCGCAGAAGTAACGATCTCATGCGCCTCGACGCAGTGCTCCAGGAGCTGCGCGCACAGCCCGCGAGACACGAACGCCGCGATCAGCACGTTCGTGTCCAGCACTACCCTCACGAAACAATGCGGAACACGTCCTCATCGGTCAGATCGCCCTGACCGGTGCGCCGCACCTGCTCAAGCGTTTGTTCTCGCAACTTTCGAAAGCGCCGTACGAAGAAGTACTTCTTGAGCGCCTCGTCAACGATCTCGCTGGCAGACACACCTTCGGCTTGCGTAGCCGCATCCAGCGCGGAGCGCACGTCTTCCGAAAGATCGACCGTAATGCTGCACGCCATGACCACACTCCGGTTCAGGACAGCCCTTACATCCAAGGTAATCCAAAACGATTCACACGGACAAGCCGGGATTCGCAAAACCGGCGACGCGTGAACCGCGGAATCCGCACCTCGAACGGGTGCGGGAGCCGGTGAGTTCAAGAGTGTGGACGCGACCTGCCTATCCTACGCCTCACCCATCATCAGCCCCTCGATGCTGTGGGCCTGGTGGATGGGCTCCAGCTCGTCGACGACGCGGCAGGTGAAGCGGCGGCGCAGATCCTCGGGCATCGCATCCCAGAAGGCGCGGGTGAACTGCAGGTCGTGGCGCTCGGCGTTGTTGGCCGTGGGCGCGTCCACCCCCAGCACCAGCACTGGACGCGACTTGTCGCTATGGTTGGCGGTGCCGCGGTGGATGGTGAGCGCCGACCGGCAGGAGATGTCGCCCATCTTCGGCATCTTGCGCTGCGCCCGCTCCAGGTAGCGCGGGTAGAACGACTTTGGCGGAAACATCTCGTGCTCGAAGTGCTCGGCCGTGTCCCACTGGGTGCCGGGGGCGATCTCGAACGGGCCCATGTCCTCCGACACGTCCACGCAGGTCAGGTTGAACGCCAGCGAGTTCAGCCGCCGGCCTATGGTGGTGTCTTCCGGCGCGGGAAAGTCGCGGTGCCACGGCTGGTCCTGCGCGCCCGGGCCCGGAACGTCGAAGCCGATCTCCACGAACCTGTAGTCCGGCCCCAGCGCGGCCTCGCAGACGGCGTGCACCCACGGGTGCGTGACCAGGTCGGTAAAGCCGCGGATGTCCTCGGGGTGGATCTCCACGTAGTAGCGCCTGGGCCCGCGTCCCACGGCGCCGTTGGGCCGCTTGAGCGCTTCTTCGAACGCGGCATCGACGTCCTCGCGCAGCTGCTGCACCCACTCGCGGCTGAAGGCGCCCTTGAGCGCGATGATGCCGTCACCGTACAGGCCGCCCATGATGGTGGCGACGTCGTACCGCGGCTCCGGCGGCGCGGGGGCGTCGGCGGTGGTGGACTCGGCTGCGGCTTCGGCCATGGTGGTCATGCGGATCCTCCTGGTGCTGACTGCGTTTACCGAATGCGGACGGCTGTGGTGATCCGCGGGCCCTGTCCCGGGCGGTTGAAACCGCGGCTACAACTTCACGAAGTCCGCCTGCGCGGACTCGGCGGCCCGGCTGCGGGCGGCGTTCCAAGCACCTGCGCGTCCGCAACCGGGCGATGCCGCAGATTCGAGGTGCTTCGAACACCATTCAACTGCGTCCGCGCGGTGCCCCTCCCCCGGGCCCCTCCCCGTTCGTTCCTCACGGAGAGGGGAGAATTCGACCGCGCTCCGACAAGGTGCGTCGCACCTCCCTCCCCCGCGCAGTTTGCGGGGGAGGGTCGGGGAGGGGGGCGCCCGCCCCTCGCACCACACTCCAGAAGCACCTTGAATCGAGCCCCCAACCTCGCTACTGCGCCGGCTCCAGCCCTGCGACGCGCTCGGCGACGGGGGCGATGGGAGGGAGCGGGCTGTCGGGGCGCTCGAAGTAGAAGTAGACGGTGCTGGAGTAGTCGTCGCTGCGCTCGAAGCGGCCGTCCTTCGACACGTCCATCTCCACGCGGCCCGGGCCGGCGCGGTACAGCGGCCGGCCCGCGCGCACGATGGGCTCGCGGCTGTGCGGCGCCAGGTAGCCGATCTGCTGGATGGTCACGCGGATGTCGCGCTGGAACCAGATGGGGTCCGGCACGTGGTAGCGGTAGAAGGCCCACTGCATCGCCCGCTCGTCGGCGATGGGGGAGCCCTGGTACAGGCCGGCGAACTGGCCCTGCCCCCACGCGGTGCCGACGTAGTCCTCCGCGCCGGTGCCGGCGAGCGTCGGCAACTCTCGGTCGCCGTCCAGGTACACCTTCACCTCGCCCTCTCCCCACCAGGTGTTGTAGTACGTGGAGGTATCGACGGTGATGCCCACGTTGGTGCCCAGGTACCGCCCGCGGCCGGTGATGCGCGGCAGTATCTCGTAGTCCCGCTGCAGAGTGGTCTGCCGCTCGCGGCGCCAGTGCGTGTGAAAGTACAGCGTGTTGGCGGGGATGCGGTCGCCGATGGTGTAATCGATGTCGTAGAAGAGCTCGGGAAGGTCCACGCCGCTCTCGTTGACCATCACGATGCGCATCCCGGTGCGGAACGGCATCGGCACGGTCGCGTTGAAGCTGCGGCCTTCGGGGTTGCTGAACAGCGCGGACTCGAACTGCACCATCCGCCCCAGCCCGATGCCGAAGAAATCGCCCAGCGGCGCGCTGACGGCGGGGGTGGCGGCGCCGTCCCAGTACATGTCGATGCGCAGACCCCGCAGCATTCGCGGGCTGCGGTCCGGGATGGTCATCCAGATGCGCCGCACCACGCCGCTCGTCCCCGTCTCCTGCGCCAGGACGGCCGTGGCGCCGGCGGGAATGGCGATGGTCGGCGCGCCCTTTCGGCCACCGTTGGCCTGGCCCGCGGCACCGCGCGCGGCGGCGGGGTTCTCCGGGCTGGCCCAGCGCGTCTCGACGCCCTCCTGCATCTCGTACAGCGCCTGCGCCGCGGCGGGCTGGGCGGTAAACGTGGCCGCCAGGGCGGCGATGAGCAGGAAGCGGGACAGCGGGTACGACGTCATTCGAGCACTCCAGACTGTGGATGACTCCGCGAGCACCCCCTCCGCTCGCTCAGGCTCGCACCTCCCGAAAAACTGATGGGGGCGGTTGGCGTTGCCGACAGGTTCGAGGCGCTTCGATTTGCATCGAGCTGCGTCCGCCGGGGTGCCCCTCCCCCGGCCCCTCCCCGTTCGTTCCTCACGGAGAGGGGAGAATTCGATCGCGCTACGACAGGCTTTCGGCCGTTCTCCCTCCCCCACGCAGTTTGTGGGGGAGGGCCGGGGAGGGGGGCGCCGTCTGACGCAGTGTGATCCCCGCCCGCTACACCCCCGCCGGCTCCGCGGACGCCATCTCCACGGACGCACCGGCCGTCGCCGAGCAGACGTAGATGCGCGGGGTGAGGCCGGTCTGCGCCTGGGAGGCGGCGGTGACGGTGCGGGCGAAGTCGCCGGCGGATTCGCGGCGGACCAGGGCGACGGCGCATCCGCCGAAGCCGGCGCCCGTCATCCGGGCGCCGTGGCAGTCGGGGTGCGCCTGCGCGTGCTCCACCATTACGTCCAGCTCCCGCCGCGACACCTCGAAGTCGTCGCGCAGACTGGCGTGGCTGGCGTTCATCAGCCGCCCCATCTCCTCCGCGTCGCCGCGCTCCAGGGCGGCGGCGGCCAGGAGCGTCCGCTCGTTCTCGGTGATCACGTGGCGCGCGCGGCGGCGGATGAGCGGCTCCAGCTCGTCGGCACGGGACTCGAACGTGGCCAGGTCCACGTCGCGCAGCGCCCGCACCCCCAGCACCTCGGCCGCCATCTCGCAGTGCGCGCGGCGGTCGTTGTAGGCGCTGTCCACCAGGCCGCGGCGCGTGGAGGTGTCGAGGATGACGACGGCGGTCTCGGCCGGGACGGGGACGGAGCGCGTCTCCAGCGAGCGGCAGTCGATGAGCAGCGCGTGGCCCTCCTGGCCCGACGCGCTGATCATCTGGTCCATGATGCCGCACTGCACGCCGATCCACTCGTTCTCCGCGCGCTGGGCGGCCAGCGCCATTTCCCGCGCCTCCCACGGCATCCCACCCAGCGCGGCGAAGGCCCGCGCGGCAGCCAGCTCCAGCGCCGCGCTGGAGGAGAGGCCGGCGCCGATGGGCACGTCGCCGGCGGCCACGCCCTCCCAGCCGGGAAGGTCGCGGTTGCGCTTCTGCAGCACCCAGGCGACGGCCTGCACGTAGTCGATCCACTGCGTCCCCGAGCTGGCCAGGTGCGCCAGGTCGAAGCCGTGCTCCTCGTGAAAATCCAGCGAGAGGATGACGACCTTGGAATCGTCGCGCGGGCGCAGGGCGATCCACACGGCGCGGTCGATGGCCATCGGCAGCACGAAGCCGTCGTTGTAGTCGGTGTGCTCGCCGATCAGGTTCACCCGGCCGGGGGCGCGGGCCACCAGCGCGGGCGCGCCGCCAAAGCGCTCTCGGAAGGCCGCAACCACCGCGGAACGCGGGCCGTTTGGGGTCGTCATGCTCGTAGTGCCAGAACGGTGGATCAGGAGGCTGCGCGGTCGCCGTAGCCGTGCGGATGCGCCAGGTGCCACGCCCACGCGCTCTCGACGATCTGCCGCAGGTCGCCGTAGCGCGGCGCCCACCCCAGCTCGGCGCGGATGCGGTCGCTGGACGCAACCAGGGTCGCGGGGTCGCCGGGGCGCCGCGGGCCGATCTCCGCCGGGATCGGGCGCCCCGTGACCTCGCGGCAGGTGTCGATCACCTGGCGCACGCTGAAGCCGCGGCCGTTGCCCAGGTTGTAGGTGCGGCTGCCGCGGTCCAGCGCGCGTAGCGCCCGCACGTGCGCATCCGCCAGGTCGCTCACGTGGATGTAGTCGCGCACGCAGGTGCCGTCGGGCGTGTCGTAGTCGTCGCCGTAGATGGTGACCTTTTCCCGCTGCCCCAGCGCCACCTGCAGCACGATGGGGATCAGGTGCGTCTCGGGATCGTGGTCCTCCCCCAGCTCCGGCGAGACGGCGCCCGCGGCGTTGAAGTAGCGCAGCGCGGCGTAGCGCATCCCGAAGCGGTCGTCCATCCAGCGGAGGATGCGCTCCAGGATGAACTTCGATTCCCCGTACGGGCTACCGGGTTCGATGCGCGTCTGCTCATCGATGGGGATGCGCTCGGGGAGACCGAACAGGTTGGCGGTGGAGGAGAGGATGAAGCGCCGCACCCCGTGATCGACGGCGCTCTCCAGCAGGTTGAGCCCATTCCGCACGTTGTCGCCCAGGTGCAGAAACGGCTTCTCCATCGATTCGCCCACCAGCGTCTGCGAGGCGAAGTGGAGGATGCCCTCGGGCCGGTGCTCCGCCAGCACGCGCTCGATCAGCCCTTTGTCCTCCAGCCGCCCATCGATCAGCGTCGCGTCGGGATGCACGGCTGCGCGGTGCCCCTGCGACAGGTCATCGAAGACGACGACCTCGTCGCCGCCGTCCACCAGCTGGTGGACCACGGCGCTGCCGATGTACCCTGCCCCACCCGTCACCAGCACCTTCATCGCCCGCCTCCCGTAGTCTGCATCGCCAGCTCGCCGTCCGGCTGGAGCTCGTTTGACATCTGATGTCCCGCCGCGCGCACCGCCACCCGCTCCCCGTCCAGCACCAGCGGCACCGCGAGGAGCGCGCGGAACTCGTTGTAGCCGGTGCGGCCGGGAAAGAAGGCGTGGAGAAAGAGCCAGGGCTCGCCGTCCGGCCCCTCCGCGACGGACGGGTGCCCCGGCCCCCACCACTCCGCCGTGGAGCGAAGGAGCGGCTCCGGCAGCTTGCGATACGGCCCCAGCGGCGCGTCCGCCACGGCCACGCCGATGCCGTAGCGCATGGTGGAGAAGTCGTTGCCGGCGTAGAACAGGTAGTTCCTGCCCCCGTGCCGGGCAACCCAGATCCCTTCGATCAGGTGCGCCTCCCACGGCTGGTCGTTCTCCAGCACCAGCGTGCGCTCCCCTTCCAGGCTCAGCCCATCCGGCGCCAGCCGCTGCGCCCAGACCGGCGTCCGCATCGCATCCAGCACCGCGCGGATCGCCTGCCGCACGCCGTCGTCCGCCTCGCGCGCGAGGAGCGCCGACAGCCGGTCGCGGACGGCGGCGAAATCGTCCGTGACGGCTTCGACCAGCGGCTGCTGGACGAAGAAGCGCTCCATCGGCTCGCGCGTGCGCACCCACGGCCACAGCGTCGCGATCAGGGACGCGGTGCGGCGGTCCGCGTCATCCGGCAGCAGCTCGGCGATCAGGCGGCCGTGCTCGTGCAGCAGCTGGTGCAGCAGGCCGGGCCAGACGCCGTTCGCATCATCCTTCCAGAGCAGGTACGCGGCGCCGTCGTCATCCACCACCACGTGCGGGTCGATGACGCCGCCGCGCAGCACCGGCTCCGCGGGCGTCGTCCACGGCCCGTCCGGACTCGCCGACGTCGCGACGCCGATGGCGAGATCGTGGCCGTCCCGCTCGCGCGCGGCGAAGTACACGCGGTACTCCCCACCCACCCGGTGCATCTCCGGCGCCCAGAAGTCGGCCACCCCCTCGCCGGCTGCCGCCCACGCGGGCTGCCGGCCGCGGGGAAAGACGAAGCCGCGCATCTCCCACTCCCGCAGGTCCCGCGAGCGAGCGATGGGGAAGGAATCCGGCGCGTCGTTGCTGGTGGCGACCAGGTACCACCACTCGCCCACGCGGCTGACCGCGGGATCGCCGTAGCCGTGCAGGACCTGCGGCGAGAGGTTCTCCGTCAGCAGCGGCTGATACGGCGCGCTGAACGTGGACGGCTCCGCAGGCTGCCGGTTGCGCGGCACCCGCGTGCCGAAGCGCGGGGCCGCCTCCGCGAACAGGTCCAGCCAGCCGTTGTGCGTCCGCTCGCGCAGGCGGTGCGTCCCGGTCGCCAGCGCGCCCGCGGCATCGGGCCCGGTGATGGTAAAGCCCTCGCCGTCCGTCACCACCTGAAAGGCGAACGGCGCTGCGTCCGGCGGGGCGAGCCGCTGCCGGTGCATGAGCGGAGGCGTCAGCGGCCGCACGGCTCGCCGGAGGGAACCGGCAACTCCACGCCCGACGCGACCGGCTGGCCGAAGTCCGGCGACCCGTCCGGCCGCCAGGTGAAGCGCTGCGTGCGGATCACCCGGTTCCAGTTGGGGCCCGTATCCACCTTGGCGTGGTAGATGATCCAGTCCTCGGTGCCGTCCGGCGACTTGGCGAACCCGTTGTGCCCCGGGCCGTAGACGCCGTTGGCCTGCGCGAAGACGGGGCCCGACTTGGTCCAGCTGGAGCGCTGCATGGGATCGGCGCTGGGGCTGTTCAGGCGCAGCATCCCCAGGCGGTAGGCGGGCGTCCACGACTCGCGGGTGGAGTAGACGATGAACGCCTGCCCGTTGCGCTCCAGCACCTGCGGCCCCTCGTTCAGGTCCAGCCCGTCGGTGGGATCCACGCGCCGCTCCCACTCTTCCGTGGGCGCGGAGATCTGCGCGCGCGGGCCGCCGACCGTCCACGGGTTGGCCATGCGCGCGATGTACAGGTACTGCGGCGTGCGCGCGACCGGCGTGTTGTCGTGCCACCCGCTCCAGATGCCGTACAGCTGCCCGCCGAAGCGGTGCACGGTGAAGTCGATGGCCCACACGTCGTCGGCGCGGGTGCCGGTGTCACCGCCGGTGTCCAGCTGGCCCAGGTCCTCGTACGCGCCCTGCGGGTTGTCGCCCTGGGCGCGGAGGACGCCGGCGCGCTGGTAGATGAAGGGCGCGTCCTGCGGCCCGGGGCGGCCGGCGGCGTAGTAGATGTACCAGCGGCCGTCCACCTGGCGGATCTCCGGCGCCCAGACGTGCGTCTCGTTCCACCCGCTCCCGGGCGAGGTCCACACCAGCACGCTGTCGCGCATGGGGTCGGTGAGCTTTCTCGACCGGAACACCCAGATGGTGCTACGTTCCCGGTCCGAATTCTTGGACTGCGCCATGTAGTACCAGCCGTCGCGGAACTCCACCCACGGGTCGGCGCCGCGGGCCACCGGGTTGCTGAAGGTGCACGCGGCCCCGCCCGCCGCGGCGGCCGCGGGCGCCGGCGTGCC
>DASQBH010000216.1:0-3439 GCA_035635315.1 Longimicrobium sp. | reverse complement strand
GTTTTGCCACGAAGATCGGAGCCGTACCCGTACCTTCGTACTCCGTACCCTCGTACCGTTTTTCTCGCTCAGTACGGCAGGCCGATGCCCACATACCAGCGGGTGACGTCGCCGTGGGCGATGGTGAGGGTGCCGGCGTAGCCCAGCGTCTCGAACCACAGGCCGCCGCCCACGTCCGTGTGCCAGTCGCCCGGCGAGTCGCTGCCCATCCACACCCGTCCGGCATCCGCCAGCGCGAACACGCCCAGGCGGCCCCGCACCAGCAGCTTCACCTGCCCCAGCGGCTGCCGCAGCTCCGCGGAGCCGAACGCGGCCGCATCGCCCGCGAAGCGCTGGTACGGGTAGCCGCGCAGCGAGCCCGGCCCGCCCAGGAAGGCGGCCTGGTGGAACGGAAAGTCGCCGCGCACCACCTCGCCGCCGGCGCGGAGGGCCAGGATGGGACCCGCGCCCAGCGACAGGTACGTCCCCGCCTCGCCGCCCACGGAGCCGAACGGCCCCAGGTCGCCGCCGAAGCCCTCTGCCCGCGCGCCCAGCCACCAGCCGCGCCGCGTGACCGGCAGCGTGTCGCGCCCGTCCACGCGCAGCTCCGCCAGCGCGCCCGCGCCGGACCATCCGTCGGCGCCTGGCGGCTCGCGGACGTGGGTGAAGGCCGGCTCGCGCGTGGAAAGCCAGCGCGCCACCGGGCCAAAGCGGTACGTCCCGCGGCGTCCGACCGGGCCGTACCACAGCGCCTCCGCCTGCACCGCGTCGCTGGTGACCTCGAACCGCTCCTCGATCTCCCCCGGCGACTGGTTGCCGAAGCCGTGAAAGCGGGTGAGGTGAAAGGTGCGCGCGCCCGCGGCCAGCCACAGCCCGCCGCCCGTCCCCGTCCGCTTGAAGTCGCCGGTCGCTTCCACGCCGATCCCCTCCTCCAGCGGGCCGTAGAGCGCGCGGATGCTGATCTGCCGCGCGTACGGCTGGCGGCGGAACCCGTAGCGCGTCCACACCGGACCGATGCCCAGGACGGGTCCCACGTTCGACTCCCACGTGCCCCAGGGCGCCACGGGGGCAAAGGCGCTCCCCCAGTCGCGCGGCGGAGGCGGGTTGCCAAAGGCGCGGGGCGCCGGCGGCGGCTCGTACTCGGCCGCGTCCACCCGCGCCTCGCGGCCGGGGGCGAAGCGGTTGTCGCCGCGGTCGTCGTGAAAGACGGTCATCCGCCCGCCGCCGGCCGTGGACTCGTCCACCAGCTGGTCGTCCCCGCCGCCGCCGATCAGGCGCACCTGGATGCTGTGCGGCGCCGTTCCCGTCACCGTCGCGCGGTCGTCGCCGCCGTGCAGGTAGACGCGCACCTCCCGCGTCTCGGCCGGCAGAAAGCGGCGGCGGAAGTACGGCGCGCGCGCGTCCGGCGAGCCGAAGAGCCGCACATCCACCGACCCGTCCGCCAGCCGCTCGACCTCCGCACGTTCCGCCTCGTCCGTGGCGCGCACGTCCACGTCGCTGGCGAGCTGGCCGTAGAACCAGCGCGACGCCTCGTCCAGCCGGTCGCGGCGAAAGCGCAGTGCCTCCACCAGCTCCGCCCCGCCCACCGGCTGGTACTCGCGCGGCAGCTGGCCCACGGCGCGGGCGATGACGGCGTCGGTGATGCGGGCGCGGACGGAGGCGGTGACGCTGTCCCACGCGGCGCGGTCCAGGTCAGACAGCAGCCGCCGGTCCAGCTCGGAGGGGAGGTGGATGAGGCCCGGCTTGTCGTACCAGCGCGGGCCGTAGCGGGTGAGCGTGGGGACGAAGGCGCGCGCGGTGGCGGACGAGATGCCCTCGTAGTCGCTGAACGCGTTGTCGCGGTCGCGGGGGATGGGGCGCCAGGTCCAGCGGTCGCCGCGCTCGAAGCCGGCCCAGCGCCACTGGTCGTTGTGCCGGTCCCAGTCGCCGGCGATCAGGTCCACCAGCCGCGCGGCCAGATAGTCGCGGCTGTCCACGCGCTCGTCGGGATCCTCCTCCAGCCGCTCCAGCAGCCGCGGGGTGCCGATGACGCGGTCCGCATCCGCGAACGAGCGCGCCGGGCGGGGGCGGTTGGGCTCCTCCTCGTCCACCTCCGCGTCTTCGGGCCGCTCCTCCACCTGCCCCAGCCGCCCGGCGAACTGCTCGCGGAACTCGCCCAGGAAGGGGTGGTCGGGCATCACGTACATCGTGGGCGACACGTGCAGCACGCCCACGGCCTGCAGCAGCGTGGGCATCACGTGCGCGGCGCCCGGGTGCTTGGCGCTCACCAGGTCCTGGACGATCCACTCCACGAAGCTGTCGTGCAGGTCTTCGGGGAGGCCGCGCTGGGCGTTCTTGTCCACCGAGCGGAAGACGTACTCGCGGCCGTCCCTGCCCCGCATCCGCAGCGACTCGGTGGCCAGCCCGCCGCCCGCCTCCTCGACGGTCAGGCCACCGGCGAAGGTGGCGGGATCGAGAAAGGGGACGCGGAGGGGCGTGGTCCACTCGGCGCGGTACTCGTCGCCGTTGAAGACGCGCGCAAAGCCGCCGGCGCGGTAGTGCGCGCCCGCGACCACGGTGGTGTCCTGCGCCGCCGAATGTACGGGCGCCGCCAGGCCGGCGAGCCCCGCGGCAATGGCTGCAAACGTCCGCAGACGCACGAGTTTCGCTCCGTCGCAGAGAGATGGCGAAGTGCCGGACTGCGTGCGTCTACGGAACAAGCGTGCCGGGCGGAAAAGAAGTGCCTGGTGCCGAGTGCCAGGTGCCCAGGAATCTCAAGCGACCGGCGCATGTCCTGGGCGCTTGATCTTGCCCCTCAATACCTCCGCCGCGTGCCGCCCATGAAGTGCATGACGACGGAGTAGACGATGAAGATCAGCCCGGCGATCACCAGCAGGTGCACCAGGAATCCGACTACGTTGAACACGATCTTCAGCACGAACCAGGCGATGACCAGCATCACGCCGATCTTGAGCCAGCGCTTCCAGTTTTCCATGCGGCCTCTGCTTCGAAAGGGGAGCTAACGCAGGCTGGAGGGTCAAGAACCGCGCCGGGGCGGGCCGGGCGCGATCACTGGCCCACCTCCCGAAACGGTGAGGCTGATGTGAGGATGGGTCAGTGGCACGGGGGCAGGCCCCGAAGTCCGCCCCCTCCGGGCCGGCACCACCGGCCCACCTACCCCAAAACTGCTGGGGGAGGTTGGTGTGGGGCAGGATTGGCCGCGCTTCGGACGGGCTGGTGCGAGATGGTGGGCCGCCCCCCTCCCCGGCCCTCCCCCACAAACTGCGTGGGGGAGGGAGAACGGCAGAAAGATCGTCGTAGCACGATCGAATTCTCTCCCTCTCCTCGCGCAGTTTGCGAGGGGAGGGGGTCGGGGGGGACCGCAGAGGCACCCGGGAGGGCAGAGGAAACGGCACGAGAAAACTCTGTTGACTCTGCTGACTCTGTGTGAGGCCTATTCTTTAGCGGATCTGGCACCACG
>DASQBH010000215.1:0-4293 GCA_035635315.1 Longimicrobium sp. | reverse complement strand
GTAATCTTTTTGCGGATCCGGGATCAGGCGTCATGCCGCACGCCAGTTGCCGCGCGCTGGAGGGAACGTTCCGCGGGACCGGCGCAGCAGGCATCAGCCCGGGCGATACGCCGCCCCGGTGCCCTGACGCACGGGAGCCGCGGGGGGCACTGCCCCCCGCGGCTCCTCGTTTCATCCGACGCTTTGCAGCGTCAACTCGTGGCTATGGTTACCGAGATGCCCGAGAAGTAGTTGACGGGCATATAGGCGGAGTCGTTGCCGATGCCGTAGGTGTGCGATCCGTAGGCGGTATTGCCCGAGAACCAGGGGCCGCCGCTGTCGCCGCCCTCGGAGAGGTTGGTCCAGTTGCCTGCCACGCGCACCCAGGTGCAGGCGCCGCTGGCGCAGTAGGAGATGGTGCTGATGGTGCCGCAGGTGTAGCCGGTGGTCTTGCCCTGCTTGCACACCTGCGAGCCGACCGTCTGGCTGGTGCGCGAGCGGGTGCCGGTGATGGAGCGGGTGCCGCTGCCCACCTTGATGGTGTTGGGATAGGTGTGCCCGCTGGCGTTGTGCCACTGCACGTCGTACGAGCCGCTGTACGCCTCGCCGCGGAAGGTGAGCGCGTAGCCGGAGAGCGTCTGGCTGTTGCCGCAGTGCCCGGCGGTGCTCACGCCGCGCGTGCCGGCGGAGTTGCGGACGGTAAAGCCCGTGGTGCAGGTGGAGATGGGAAGCCCGCCGTACATGTTGATCTCCTCCTGCGGCAGCTGGTCTACCTCCACCACCGACGCGTCGCCCTCGCCCAGCACGGCCCGCGCGGAGGCGGAGCGGCCGCGCAGCACGTGCACCTCGGCGCGGTTGGCGCGCACGTCCACGCCGCCCGCCGCCGGAATGCCGGCGCCCCGCACGCGGTTGTAGCTCGCCTCCAGGCGGCGCTCCAGCTGATAGAGGGTAAAGCGGGCCGGCTCCACGCGCACCACCGACGCCAGGGCCGGGCTCAGGTACGGACGGATCGTCTCCTCGCCCTTGCGGGTGAAGCGGGCGACCACGTGAAACTCGGGGGTGTGCTCGATGCTCAGCCCGGCGAAGGTCGCCGCCTGCTCCTCGGTGAGCCGGGCGTTCAGCGCGTCGATGGCCTCCTGCAGCTGCAGCCGGCGCCCGGCCTCCTGCAGGCTCACGCGAAAGTCCTCCGAGTAGACCGCGGCGTCCTGCTGCAGACCGTCGACCTCACCCTCGGCGCGGGCTTCGACGGGCCCGGCGGGGAGCCCGGCATCCGAGGGGAGCCGGTCGCAGGCGCCCGTGAGCGCGATTGTCGCGACCAGCAGCGCGGGGGTCCTGAAGCGGTGGGGCATGGGGTCCTCCTCCAGTGAGGGATTGACGCGGGAGAATTCCGCTCCGCATCCGCCACCAGAGGCAAGTAAACCGCCAGAATTGATCAATAAACTTCTGTGCCTCTACTCCGCTGTCACGACTCCGCTTACCCCGCCCGGGAGCAAACAGATTGCGGCGGGGCATCGCGCATCCATCCGGTGCAGCGGGCTCCAGAATGGTGCACCACCAGATCGTTCTACGACGTCCCGTGCGAAGCCGCCGGTCCACCCACGGCGCGGAGGCGGCACCCTTTGGATCGGCGGCGGACGCGGGCGCGATCGAACCGTGGCTCCGGAGTCAGCGAGGCGATCCCTGGAGCACGCCGACGCGGTCCTGCAGGGTGCGCAGGACGCCGGCCGCGCCGGGCACGCCAAAGCGCGCCTCGCCCCCGGGCCATCGCACCTGGATGCGCGGAAGGGTGCGCCGGCCCAGCACCCACAGCCACCGGGGCACCGGCGTCTCCACCAGCTCCAGCCGCACGTCCCGCAGCGGCTCGACGACCAGGCTTTCGCGCAGCCGGGGCGGGGTGCGAAGGAGCGGATCGAAGCGAAGGCCCCGCGCCCCCAGGTACAGAACGCCCGGCACTATCCGGCCGGGCGCAGGCACCCAGCCGCAAGGCAGGCGGTACGCGTAGCCCTCCGGGGGCGGCTGGACGACGGCGGGATCACCGGCGTACCACTGGTCGTTCCCGCGCCGCGCCATCCACCCCATGGTTCGGGGAAATATCCAGCCGAACAGGGCGCCAGAGATCACGCCCATCACCAGCGCGTACACTACCGCGCCGGCGATCGGCCATTCGCCCAGCGCGTCCACCAGGGTGGCCAGGCCCATCCCGGTTCCGAACATCAGGCCGCTGAGCATCGGCAGCCGCCGGGTCATCCCCAACTCGTCGTCGTCGTACAGAGCGCGTGGCGCGAGGGTCTCCATCATCTTCATGGGTTGTGGCCGGCGCGCTCCGCCGCGGCAACGGCGTCCCGCCCGTCCTGTCCATCCAGAGTCCTGGTGAACCACAGCACCAGGTCGTCATCCACCAGCACCTGGTCGCGGTACGCCACCGTGCTGTTGCGCCAGGTGATGCCGCGCCCGTCGGGCACGTACCCGCGCCGCACGTACAGCCGCTGCGCCGGCCCGTAGTCGGGGTCCAGCCCCACGCCGATTCCCACGACCCTGCACCGCTCCGCGGCCGCTGATTCCGCCGCGTCCAGCAGCGCCGAGCCGATGCCGCGCCGCCGGAACGCGGGGAGCACGTTGAAGTCCTGGATCTCCGGGATCCCCTCCGCGCGGAACGGCGCATAGTCCGGCTGCCAGACCAGGGTGACGTACCCGGCGAACACGTCGCCCACCCAGGCCACGAAGACGTGGCGGCGCCCCGCCTCCTGTTCCGCCAGGTAGCGCTCGTACTGCTCGCGCGGCTTGGCCCAGCCGATCGCGGCGAACGCGGCCGCGATCACCGGCGGGTCAGAGGGCTGCAGCGGGCGGATGGTGGGCGGATTCACGCCGGATCCGCAACGCGGGCAGGCATCGTCATACTGTTTCTGCTGATTCCTTGTGCATCCAGGGTCTGAAACAGGTTTTCACGCGGAGGGGCGGAGGACGCGGAGAACCCCTCATTCTCTTCTCCACCACATACGCCGACCGGAGCCGGCTCGCGAGAACCGGCTCCGGCGGAGAAGCGGCTGGCAAGGCGAACCGGGACGATGATTTACCGCGTGTACAGCTTCAACACGAACGCGGCGCCGATCGCGCCGCCGCCACCGACGGGCCCGCCGGCCCACCACACGTCTACCCGGTAGGTTCCCGGCGGCAGCGCGCCGGGCCCCGTGCCGATGGGCTGGTAGAAGTTCGCGGCGAACATGTCGACGTCACGCTCGGCCTCGATGGCCACCGCGGGGGCGGGGATGCCGTAGGGGGTATGGTAGTGACCCACCATGTGCCGGGGCGGCCCGCCGGACGCGGGCGTCAGCGTTACCTGGAACATGGTGATCGCCGCCGCCCCCGAATACGTCTGCCGGCTGCCCACCAGCGCGCTCAGGTGGGCGTTCAGGCACGTGCCGGCGGCAAGGGTCACCGTGTTCGACAGGACGGGCGTGGGATCGAACCTGCCGCCTTCACCGCCGCCCCCGGTGGTGCCGTAGTTGTACGTCGTCGTCCTGACCGCCTCGATTCCGATGTCCTCCACCCGGGAGACGGGTCCACGGCATCGCTCCGGAACGTTGGGGTTGTGCGCGGCCAGACGCCCGGCCGGCGCACCCGCCGGTTGCACCGTGTCTCTGGAGAGAAAGCCCCGCTCCTGTGCCTGCACCGCGGTGGCGGCGCCCTGGGCGGCCACCATCAGCAGCGCCATGGTCCAGCGATTGTGCCACGTCATGACACACCTCCTTTTTTGGACCTGCATGATGGACCCACATCAAGACCTGCTGCCTCAACCGTTTCACCTGCCCGTTCCGCCGCCAGCCGCTCTCCCGCCGGCGATGAGCCTCCTTTCCAATCTGATGCCGGCGGGCGGTAATTCCCTGCGACATCAAAGCGCCATATTCAATAGTGATCGGGCGGCGCGCGTCCCGGTAGGGTTTTGATGACGCGCCCGGGGCCGTCGTCCCCCACGCTGCCCGGCACCCCTGCCGGCATGCCTTCCGGGCGCGGATGCATCACCGGCACACGGGCGCGGGGGCCATGCGCTCGTCCCGGGCCAGCGGCGTCACCTCCAGGAGTTGCACGGTGGCCGGCTCCGTAGGCGCGAGGGTGATGTAGACGCCCAGGTCGCTGTCCCTGCACCGCATCCGCCACCCCCCGCGCAACGCGTTCTCCGCCTCGATGGTCCCCTCCGCGCGGCACTCGCCCCCCGCCTGCGCCACCAGCCGCCCGATGGCCGCGCGCCGCCGCTCCCTGGGCTCGTCCAGGTACAGGTTCATCGCGGCCAGGCTGTCGGCGAGACCGTCGTCCCAG
>DASQBH010000214.1:0-2474 GCA_035635315.1 Longimicrobium sp. | reverse complement strand
GAGTCGGAGGATGGAGTCTGGTGCGGATATCGCCGCGGATACGGAGACGCGCACTGGCACCCGGTCGTGGTGACCGTTGACGGCACAGAGCGCCGCCTCGTGGACCTCTACGATCACGACGAGTGGCACTGGGCGCTCCTCGCCCGCGCGCAGGCCACCCATGTCCACGAGGTGGTCCGGGAGAGTGGGGACACCGCCGAGTTCACCTTTCCGCTACCCCTTCAGTTTGCTGCGGCGATGGACTTAGTGGGCCCTAAGGTCCGGGCTTGGGCGTGGCAGGTCCCGGAGGGCGTCACCCGCTTCTGGTCCAACCTGGTGTAGGCACCGATCACGCCGGAGCAGTGACGGGGCGGGAGCGCACAAGAACGCGCTCCCGCCCCGCTCGTTTCTCCCGGTCAGCCCCGGGGAGTTCACATGGTCCCCCGTCCTTCAGTAGACGGGCCGCGCAGCAGTGCCAGTTCGAGCGCGATCCGCTGCCACGCCTCGAATGCCAGGCGGTCGCGCCTCCAGGTTCCCGAAGAGGTGCTCACTGCAGGACCCGGGGACGGAAGAGGACGAGTCCTTTCCGGACGGGCGGCAGCGACCGAACCGCGCCCCGACAGTTCTCCAGCCACGCAAGCCGCGCCCTGCCCAGGAGTTCGGAGAGTTCGAGCAACGCTAGCGCCTCGGCCCGGCCGGATGTTGCGCGGGTGATCTGGCCGGGCATCCCGCGCTCGCGGGCCGTCTCCAGCCGACGCGCCGCGTCCTCCAGGCGTGCACGCGCGAGCGCGTCCGCATCCGTCGCTTCCACGCGGGAGGTGGCAATGCGGAGGTCGAGCGCGGCGTCGAACGCCGGGTAGAGGTGGCTCCAAGCGCGCCCGGCCACGCCCGTGTCCAGAGCCTCAAGGCGACGGACGGCGTCGGAGGCCGCCTGCGACTCGCCCGAGGTCGCATTCACCTCATGCGACGCAGGGATATTGCCGGGTCCCCCTGCGATGGGGTTCAGCAGATCCCGCACGACATCGTCAGTCACGGCCTCCCACGCCGTGCCGTCGTGCCTGAGCCCGTCAAGCCACAGCTGGGCAGTGAGGTGGGAACGGATCCAGCGTACGTCCGCCTCCAGTTCCCGGTCGAGGCGCTGCATGAAGGGAGTGAGCAGTTCCTTCGTCTTTTCCGGGCTCGCTCCCGCGACCACGTCGCGCATGCGGCCGCGGTGATCCCGGCGGAGAGCCTCCTCCGGTACTGCCCCGGCGGCGTCCAAGAGCGACAGCTGGACGAGGAACAAGCGGGCCCCGGTCAGGCTGCCGACCGGGTGTTCAGCGGGGAAGACCACCTGCATCACCGGCGAGAGGGGTTGCATCCGCCCCGCCCACCGCTTCACGAGTTCGTCGTGCAGCGGGTTGCCGAAGCCAAGGAAGTGCAGGGGACGCCGAACCGGCTTGCCGGTGAAGCTGATCCCGACGTGCCGGAGAGGAGGCGTCTGGATGGCCTCGCGCCGAGTGATGAAGGCGTGCGCGCCGGCTGGGCTCGGGTTCTGGGTCGGATCCGCGCCAACGGGGAAGACAACTTGAGACAGGATCTCCCTCCGTCCGTTGAAGCCCCGTTCCCCGAACGTATACCAGAGCGTCTGGAAGCGGCCGTGGTAGGCGTCACCCTTCGGGAAAATGGTGTACTCTTTCGCGCAGGCGAGCAGCTTGATCATTCCCTCTAGGGCGCGGTCCCAACTCCGCGAGCCGGAGGCAGCGTGGTCAGGGAGGTCTCCGATGACTGGCGCGAGGGGTTGGAAAGCGTCGAACCGCTGGCGGACCGACTGCGCCCACTCCACCGACCACGGCAAGTGCGGGCGGAGCGGAGATTCCAATTCCTGCACCTCGTCTTCGGCCGCGTACTCCGCCGTCGCCGTAGCCAATTCCTCCCACTGGGCGCCCTCGCCGCGCAGGGCGGCTCCCTCAATTCGCTCGGTCACCTCGCGCAGATGATTCCCATCCAGGTTGACGCTCCGTTGGAAGACCCGGGAGCGCTGCAGCACCGCGACTACCTTCTCGTCCACCAGACCACGCTGCGCTATGGTGTAGACGTCCACGGTGCGGGCGTCTCCGCGCGCCGAGAAGACGGCGGCGTTCCCGATGCGGTCCAGGCGGCCGATCCACTGGTCCACCTCGGCCGGGCTCCAGGGAACGCTGTAGAGGACCAGAACCCGGGCGCATTGGAGGTTGAGCCCCACCTGTGCGACATCGGGCACGAAGAGGACCTGAGCGTCGCCTCGTTGAAACGCCTCCAGGTTCTCCATGGTCGGGTTCTCGTGCCCACCAAGGTCCTCCATCACCTCCGTGGTCATACCCTGCCGGATGCGCGCGGTGACCAGCGGCACCCGCGCGTGCAGGGGGCCCACGACCGGCAGGCGGGCCTGCACCGCATCGAAGAGGTAGTCCACCGTCAGGTTATCCTGCGCCGCAACCAGGACGCGCTCCGCCGGGTTCTCGCGCCAGATCCCA
>DASQBH010000213.1:0-8131 GCA_035635315.1 Longimicrobium sp. | reverse complement strand
ATCGCGTCCGCGCCGGTCCGGTATCATCCGCCGCAGGAGGAGACGATGGAGGTCAAGACCACCCTCGAAGCCGCGCCCGCTTCCGTCGGGCTCGATCCCGGCATCCGCGAATCGCTCCCGCCGGTCGTCATGGGCGAGCGTTCTGAGGTCAAGCGTGAGCACGAGTGGCCGGCAAGCCTGTTCTTTGTGCTGAGCTACATCGCGGCCGTGGGCCTGGGTGCCGGTGCCCTGGGGTGCGTCGCGTACGGCCTGTTCACGGGGGAGCTGTCGATGGCCGGCCTGGGGGTGGCCCTGGCCGTGGGCGCGGCGGTGCAGTGGCGGCTGGCGAGCGAGGTGGAGCACTTCAGCCGCTGGGGCTGGTACGGCGCCATGGTGGAGCTGGCGGCGGCCTCCGTGGCCAAGCTGTGGTCGATGGCGCAGGGCAACGTGGTCGGCGGCGCCATCGGCCTGGGCATCGACCTGCTGTGGATGCGCTACTTCTGGGAGAACCGCGACCAGTACGACATCGACCTGGGCGGCTGACGGCGCTGTGGATACCGGTCGGATTCCATTCTGCCGCGGGAGGAGGTGATGGAGATCACGTCCGCTGTCGATGCTCGCACCGCTGCGAACCTGGATCCCGGCATCGGCACACCGCTCCCCGCGCTCGTCATGGGCGAGCGGGCGGAAACCACGCGGAAGCACGAGTGGCCCGGGCGTCTGTTCATCCTCCTCAGCGGCGGCGCGGCGCTGGGAATGGCGGCCGTCGCGCTGCTCACGGCGGTGTGGGGACTGAACGGCGACGCGAACCTGGCGCTGGGGGCGGGTGGAGGCGTAATGGCCGTGCTGCAGTGGCGGCTGACGAAGGAGGTGAGCCGGTTCAGCCGCTGGGGATGGTACGGCGCGATGGTCGAGCTGGGCGCGGCCACCGCCGCCAAGGTGTGGACGATGGCGGAGGGAAACCTTGTCGGCGGGGCCATCGGCCTGTGCATCGACGTGATGTGGATGCGCTACTTCTGGAAGCGCCGCGCGCAGTTCGACATCGATCTCGGCGGCTGAGCCCGATCGGGGTGCGTACGATGCTGACGAGCCCAGGCCTCACGACAGGGGAGGCCCTCCCACACCATCCGGACGATGGCCGTCCGGCTCCGGTTGCCGAGCAGCAGCTGCCTGCCGCGATGGTGGGTGACGCGGCCCGGCCCGTGGAGCGCAGGCACGGCGTGCGAGGGTGGCTGTACATCGGTTTTTGCTACCTGCTGGCGCTGTTGCTTGTGCTGATTCCGCTGAGCGCCGTGTCCGAGGGAAGCGTCGGTGATCTGCGGTCTCCGCTGCTGCTTTTGCTGGCCCCGGTGCTGGCGGTGCTCCACTGGCGGCTGGCGGGTGAGGTCCGGCGCTTCACGTCGTGGGGGTGGTACGGCGCCATGATCGAACTGGCCACCCTGGTGATGCTCAAGGTCGGTTCCGCGATCGCTGAGGGCTTCGGGCCGGCCGTGGGTCTGGTGATGAGCGTGATCGAGCTGGCGTGGATGTGGTATTTCTGGAATCGTCGCGCGCAGTTCGACGTCGATCTGGGTTCGTAGCGGACGTGGAGGCCTGGATGCACCGACGGGGAGCTTGCGATGCGGGCTCCCTGTTCTGCGTTCCGGCGGGACGGTTGCGGGGCGCGGGCGGCTCCGGGTAGCTTCCGCCGCATGCCGACCCGTCTGCACGTGTCCGGCGACGTCAACGTCCCCGGCGACAAGTCCCTTACCCACCGCGCGCTGATGTTCAGCGCCGCCGCGCGGGGCGAAAGCCGTCTGCGCGGCCTGCTCCCCGGCGCGGACTGCCGCAGCACCGCGTCCGTGCTGCGCGCGCTGGGGTGCGACGTCCCCGATCTGCCGGCGGACGGCTCCGAGATCCGCGTCCACGGCCGCGGGATCGACGCATGGACGGCGCCCGCGGCGTGGCTGGACTGCGGCAACAGCGGCACCACGGCGCGGCTGATGATGGGCCTGCTTGCCAGCCGCCCCTTCGCCAGCACGCTGACGGGCGACGATTCGCTGCGCGGCCGGCCCATGCGCCGCATCACCGAGCCGCTGGCGCGGATGGGCGCGCGCTTTCGCGAGGCCGGCGCCCCCGGCTGCCTGCCGATCGAGGTCGTCGGCGGGCCGCTGCACTCCATCGACTACGACTCGCCCAAGGCCAGCGCGCAGATCAAGAGCGCGGTGCTGCTGGCCGGCCTGGGCGCGGGCGTCCCCGTCTCCGTCACCGAGCCCATGCTCTCGCGCGACCACACGGAGCGCATGCTCCACGCGCTTGGCGAGACGGTCGACACGCTGGACGTGGACCGGCGCGGTGGCGTGCACGTTTCGCTGGTGCCCAGCGGCCGTCCGCTCCCGCCGCTGGACGTGGACGTTCCCGGCGACCCTTCGTCCGCCGCGTTCCTGATCGCGCTTGCGCTGCTGGCGGATGAGGGCGAACTGCGCATCCGCAACGTCTGCAACAACCCCACGCGCACCGGCTTCTTTCGGCTGGTGGAGCGGATGGGGGCGCGGATCGGGATGGAGAACGCGTGCACCGCCGGCGGCGAGCCCGTCGCGGATCTGGTCGTCCGCCCCGCGCCCCTCCGCGGAATCGACGTCGGCGGCAGAGAGGTGCCCGACGCCATCGACGAGATTCCCATGCTCGCCGTCCTCGCCGTGCGCGCGCAGGGGGAGACGCGCATCACCGGTGCGGGCGAGCTGCGGGTCAAGGAGACGGACCGCATTGCCGCCGTCGCGGGGAACCTGCGCGCGATCGGCGTGGAGGCGGAGGAGCTGAAGGACGGCATCGTCGTCCGCGGCACGGACCGGCCGCTGGCCGGACGGGTGCAGGCGTTCCACGACCACCGCATCGCCATGGCCTTCGGCGTGCTGGGCGCGCAGCCGGGGAACGCCATCGAGGTGGATCACCCCGAGGTGGTGGACGTGAGCTTTCCCGGCTTCTGGGAGCTGATTCGGCGGCTGAGTGGCAGCTGAGAACCCGTAGCGGAGGGTGAGGTGCGCGTCCGCGGGCGCCCCCCTCCCCGGCCCCTCCCCCACAAACTGCGTGGGGGAGGGAGAACGGCGAAATTCAGTCGCAGCGGGTCGAATTCTCCCCTCTCCGCGAGAAACGAGCGGGGAGGGGCCGGGGGAGGGGCACCCCGCGGGCGCAGTTCGATGCACGTCGAAACGCCTCCGCGCCGGCCTTGCAGTCCGCGAAGGCGGACTTCGTGACGTTCCAGCCGCGGTTTCAACCGCCAGGGACGGGGCCGGATCAGGCGGGTGAGCAGGGGGTGAGGGACCGTCACCGGGCTGAGATGCGCGTCCGCAGGCGCCCCCCATCCCCGGCCCTTCCCCCACAAACTGCGTGGGGGAAGGGAGAATTCGATCGCGCGGAAAACAGTCGGGCGAATCACCTCTCCCCCAGGGGAGGCTGGGAGAGGGGCGTCTTGCGGATGCCAGTTCGATGCACATCGAAGCACCTCAACCGCCAGGGACGGGGCCGGATCGGCGCGCTGGATGCCGGGACGCACCGACACAACTCCATGAATCCGAATACCAGATGAGCAACAGGCCGGACGGGATCATCATCGCGCTGGACGGGCCGGCGGGGTCGGGAAAGAGCTCCACCGCAAAGGCCGTCGCGGCGCGGCTGGGCTACCGGCACCTGGACTCCGGCGCGTTCTACCGCGCCATCACCCTGGCCGCGCTGCGCAACGGCATCCATCCGAACGGCTGGGTGCATCTTACGCACGACGAGCTGGACCGCATGGACGTGCACGGCAAGCCGGTCGAACGCGGCTACGTGATGACCATCCGCGGCGAGGACGTGAGCGTGGACATCCGCTCGCACCAGGTGAACGCGCACGTGAGCCAGATGGCTGCCGTCCCCGCCGTGCGCGAGTGGCTGATGGACGCCCTGCGCGAGTCCGGCGCCCGCGGCGGCCTGGTGGCCGACGGGCGCGACATCGGCACCGTCGTCTTTCCCGACGCCGAGCTCAAGGCGTACCTCATCGCCGACGCGGAAGAGCGCGCGCGGCGGCGGCTGCTGGAGCGCGGCGTGATGGATCCGCCGCTGGAGGAGGTGCGCGCCGAGGCGGGGCTGCTGCAGGGGCGCGACGCCATCGACAGCGGCCGCGAGACCGCGCCGCTGCGGCAGGCCGACGACGCCGTCGTCATCGACACCACCGCCCTCAGCTTCAACGAGCAGGTGGACCGTATCGTCGCCCTGGCGAAAGAGCGCGGCGGGGTTGACCCGAGCGAAGAAACTCCGTAACTTGTTCTGTTTCCCCCGGCTTACGTCCGGGCTCATCCATCACCCCGAACCGGCGCCGGCACCTTACCCGTCCGGAGGCCGCGTTACAGGAGACATCCCCCCGCATGGCAGACGTGACCGAAGAGCAGTTCTCGCGCGAGGACGGCGGTATCGCCGTTGCCGAGCAGCCCCGCAAGAGCTGGGGCAGCGAGCTTACCATCGAGCAGATCGCCGACCGCGCCCGCTCGCTGGGCATTCGCCCCGACCTTTTCGACGAGGACGAGTACACCTCCGAGGAGTACGAGGGGCTGCTGGCCATGTACGAGCCCACCCTCAGCAACATCGAGGAGGGTGAGATCGTCAAGGCCAAGGTGCTGCGCATCACCGACAAGGCGGTGATCCTGGACCTGGGCTTCAAGAGCGAGGGCGCGGTTACCCGCGACGAGTTCAAGGACCCCGACTCGCTGCAGATCGGCGACGAGGTCGAGGTCTTTCTGGAGAACCTGGAGGACGAGGACGGCGTCGTCGTCCTGTCCAAGAAGAAGGCCGACTTCCTGCGCGTGTGGGAGCAGATCCGCGTGGCCTACGAGGGCGGCAACGCGGTCACCGGCACCCTTACCCGCAAGATCAAGGGCGGCGTCACGGTCGACCTGATGGGCGTGGATGCGTTCCTGCCGGGGTCGCAGATCGCGCTGCGCCGGGTCCCCAACATCGAGGACCTGATCGGCGAGAGCTACGACTTCAAGATCATCAAGCTCAACAAGCGCCGGCGCAACATCGTCGTCAGCCGCCGCGTGCTCCTCGAGGCCGACCGCGAGATCAAGCGCGACAAGCTCAAGAAGGAGCTCGAGGTCGGGCAGCAGCGCGTGGGCGTGGTCAAGAACATCACCGACTTCGGCGCGTTCATCGACCTGGGCGGCATGGACGGCCTGCTGCACATCACCGACATGTCGTGGGGCCGTGTGGGCCACCCGTCCGAGGTGGTGGGCATCGGCGACGAGCTGGAGGTCAAGGTCCTGGACATCGACTGGGAGCGCGAGCGCCTGTCGCTGGGCCTGAAGCAGCTGCAGGAGTACCCGTGGAAGGACGTCGAGGCCAAGTACCCCGTGGGCGCCCGCGTGCGCGGCCGGGTGGTCTCGATCACCAACTACGGCGCCTTCGTGGAGCTGGAGAAGGGCGTCGAGGGCCTGGTGCACATCAGCGAGATGAGCTGGACGCGCAACGTCCGGCACCCGTCCAAGATCGTCACGCTGGGTGACGAGATCGAGGCCGTGATCCTGAAGGTGGATCCGGAGGGCGAGAAGATCTCGCTGGGGATGAAGCAGATCGAGGAGGACCCGTGGCACGCGCTGCCGGCCAAGTACCCGGTGGGCACGCGCCTGAGCGGCAAGGTCCGCAACCTCACCAGCTTCGGTGCCTTTGTCGAGATCGAGCCGGGGATCGACGGCCTGGTGCACATCTCCGACATGAGCTGGACCAAGCGCATCCAGCACCCGTCCGAGGTCGTCAAGAAGGGTGACGACGTGGACGTGGTGATCCTGGGCGTGGACGCCGAGAACAAGCGCATCTCGCTGGGCCTCAAGCAGACCCAGGACGACCCGTGGGGCGACATCGCCCAGCAGTACCACGTGGGCCAGGAGATCGCCGGTCCCATCAGCCGCCTGCAGGACAAGGGCGTGGCGGTGGACCTGGGCAACGACGTCGAGGGCTTCGTGCCCGTCTCGCAGATCGGCGTGACCGGCCTGCAGAACCCGGCGGACGTGTTCGCCGAGGGCGACGTGCTGGACATGCGCATCAGCGAGGTCGACGCGGCCAACCACCGCATCGTCTGCGAAGTGGTGCGCGTGCCCAAGTTCGAGGGCGGCGAGCCGCAGTTCATCCAGCTTGCCACCCCGGCCGCTCCGGCGGCCGCGGACGAGGCCGAGGAGACGTCGGTGAACGATCAGATCACCGACGCCGTCGAGGGCGAGGCCCCCGAGGCCGAGGCGCCCGCCGCCGCCCCGGTGGCGGACGAGGTCGAGGAGACGACTGCCGAGGCGCCCGCCGCCGAGGCCGCTCCCTCGGTCGACGAGGGCAGCGAGACCACGGCAAGCGCCGAGGAGGCCCCGGCCGCCGAAGCGTCCGCCGAGGAAGCCCCGGCTTCCGACGAGGCCGCCGAGGAGGCGTAAGCCTCGCTCGCTGGACCGCAGGAGAGAAAGGGCGTGGAGCTTCGGCTCCGCGCCCTTTTTGCTTGCCCGCATTCCGCATGTGGTCCCGCATGGTTCGTGTGGGCTGGGCATTATCCCGAGTCCGCAAAAAGACTTCGCACGCAGAGGAAGCAGAGGAAGCGGAGAACTGCCTGAGAAATCCCCGCTTTTCCCCTGCTCTCTCTGCTTGCTCTGCCGTGAGAACCTGCAGTTGGGGAATCGTGAGTGTATTTGCGGATTCGGTATTACTGCGGTTTCGCGCGGAGGACGCAGAGGAAAGAGAAAGGACGCGGAGCGCCAGCACCCGCTTCCACGTCATTTCCCGCCATGCCGCCCTCCACAGATGTTCGATTCCATACTCGGGAAAATCCGGAATTCCAGCGTCAGGCTCGGTATCTCCCGCAAATTTACCGTGCCGATGCTGACACTTTGCATTATCTTCCCTCGTATTCTGTGGCGTCCGCAACCGGGCGCTCGGGGTGGCGCCGGGCTCGCACCTCACCAGATACGAGGATCCGATGCGCATCCTTCCCGTCTTTCTGGCCCTGCTCGCCGCCGCGCCGGCCGTGGCGCAGCCCGTGTCGCCGGACGCCGGCCGCGTGTACGAGTTGAACGAGGTGGAGGTGCTTCCGCGGCCGCAGAACGCGGCCGAGTTCGTCGCCGCGCTGCAGCAGGCGTATCCACTGCCCATGCGACAGGCGGGAGTGGGCGGCACGGTGCACGTCTCCTTTGTCCTGGGGCCAAACGGGCAGCCGGGTGACGTGCGGGTGCTGTCCACGCCCGACAGCAGCTTCGAGGCGCCCACCGTACAGGCGGTGTCACTGCTGCGGTTCACGCCGGCGCAGGTGCAGGGGCGGCCGGTGCCCGTGCGCGTGGAGCAGCCCATCACCTGGCGCGTGGATACGGCGGCGGTGGCGGTGGCGGACGAGTCCTCTGCTCCCGCCTCGACAGACGTGCTGGAAGTGGCTGACGTGCTTGAAGGGGCCGCGAAGGTGTACGAGCTGAGCGAGGTGGAGGAGCTTCCCGACATCCTCAACGTCCGGGACTTTCAGCGGGCACTGAGGAGTGAGCACCCTCGCGTCGACAGCCACCCGGGACGCCAGGCCGAGGTGCAGGTGCGCTTCCGGGTGCACGAGGACGGCAGCACCAGCCATGCTACCATAACGCGCTCGACCGACCAGCGCTTCAACACGCCGACGCTTCGTGCGGTGCGGGTGCTGCGGTTCCGCCCGGCGCGGGTGGAGGGCCGGCCCGTCAAGGTGTGGGTGGAGCAGCCGATCTCGTGGTCGCTGGTGATGGGCATTCCCGGTTGGCAGGATACGGAGAACGGATCTACAGGGAACCGGGCGCGGCGGCTGGGCTCGCCGACGTTCACGACGCCATCGTCTCCCTGACCTCTGGAGGCCGCGAAGAGGGAAGCGAGACCACGGCCAGCTCCGAGGAGGCCCCGGCCGCCGAAGCGTCCGCCGAGGAAGCCCCGGCTTCCGACGAGGCCGCCGAAGAGGCGTAAGCCTCGCTCGCTGGACCGCAGGAACGAAAGGGCGCGGAGCTTCGGCTCCGCGCCCTTTTTTCTTCTGGCGATCGAATTAGATTGCGGCCGGTCAGGAGTGCGGCCGCGCCGATTCTGACTTCCCAATCCCCTTCGTAGTTCACGCGTGTCTCGCGTCGACGGCTGCGGCCATCGCCTTCGTGCGTCACCAGATGGAGCTCAT
>DASQBH010000212.1:0-2211 GCA_035635315.1 Longimicrobium sp. | reverse complement strand
CATCCCGCACAGTAATGAACCCGGCGGCCGTGCGCGCCGCCATCCCCGCTGGAGAAAAGCCCGTGCTAAAGACCATCATCGTCGATGACGAGCCGTACGCGCGCGCCAAGCTGGAGCGGCTGCTGGCGGATGAAGACGCCGAGGTGCTGGCCGTCTGCGCCAACGGGCGCGAGGCGGTGGCCGCCGTGGAGCAGCTCAAGCCGGACCTGGTCTTTCTGGACATCCAGATGCCGGAGATGGACGGCTTCGAGGTGCTGCGCGCCATCGCCCCCGTGCACCTGCCCGAGATCGTCTTCGTCACCGCGTTCGACCAGTATGCGCTGCGGGCGTTCGAGGTGAACGCGCTGGACTACCTGCTCAAGCCGTTTGACCAGGAGCGCCTTCACGCCGCCTTTGAGCGCGCCGAGCGGCGGCTTCGCGACAGCGCGCGGCCCCCGGACGAGGTGATGCGGCTGCTGGAGCACCTGGCCCGCCAGCCGGGCGCGTCCGATGGCCCGGCGGCCGGCGACATGCACCTGGAGTGGCTGTTCGTGCGAAAGGGGCAGCGCGTGGTAAAGCTTCCCGTCCCCGACATCAACTGGTTCGAGGCGGAAGGCAACTACGTCCGCATCCACATCAAGGGGGAGGCGTACCTGATCCGGGAGCGGATGATGGCGCTGCAGGACCGGCTGGATCCCAAGCGGTTCGCCCGCATCCACCGCAACGCCATCGTCAACCTGAGTTACGTCAAGGAGATGCGGCCCTGGTCCAACAGCGCCTTCGTGGTGCTGCTGGAAGACGGCACGGAGCTGCGCCTGAGCCGCCGCTACCGCTCGCGCCTGGCCGCCAGCATCGGCGAGTACCTGTAGGAGCGAAGCGGGGGGCCCTCTCCCCCGCCGGGCCTTTCGCTCGTTCCTCGCGACGGCCGGCGACCCCTCCCCCAAACTGCGGGGGAGGGGTTTTGCGTGGGCAGGTGTGGTGAGTTGCCGATAGGGTGGCGCGAGATGGTGAGTCGCCCCCCATCCCCGGCCCTTCCCCCACAAACTGCGTGGGGGAAGGGAGAATTCGATCGCGCTTCGGCAGACGTGTTCTTCGCCCCAAGCCGTCGGTCGCGTCACCTCTCCCCCGAAGTTGGGGGAGAGGCTGGGAGAGGGGGCCAGCTGCGGACGCAGTTCGGTGCGTCCGGAGCGCAGGCCACTTCAGTTGCTCCTGCTCATTCCCCAGATCGACCTCGCACGGGTTCATCGGAGACAACGGAGAAAACCCCGTTCCCTCCGTTGACTCCGTGTGAGGCGTTCTTCTTTTCCACGGCTCATCATTCCGGCTTAGGGGCTGAGTCGCACGTACCGCTGTCTCTCCTCCTCGATTACGACCGCTAATCACCTAAGGCCGCTCAGCACAAACTCGGCATGCGTGAAGTCCCTTCTGCGTTTAACCCCTGGAAGGAAACGATTTAGCTTGGTCACCCACGGACCTTGACAATCTCACATGCCGACGATCACCGGCTCCTGGAGCCCTGAAACGACCTTTCGTCCCGGTGCGCAGGTGGGCGCCACGGGGCAGGGCGGACACACCGTGCTGCTGGACTACGCCGGCGGCCAGTACTACGGGCTGGACGAGGTGGGCACGCGCATCTGGGAACTGGTGCGCGACGGAAACTCGCTGGGCGCCATCGTCGACCGGCTGGCGGACGAGTACGACGCACCGCGCGACGTGCTGCAGGCAGACGCTTCCGCGCTGCTGGCGGAGCTCGCCGCGCGGCGCCTGGTGCGGGCGGAGGGATGACGATGCCATCCACATCCCCCTCCGTGCTGCGCTGCATGCTGACGCTGGCGGCCGTGCGGCTGCACCTCAAGGTGCGCGGATTCGGCCGCTCCATCGAGGCCGCGCGCCGCTGGGGCGCGGGCCCCGACGCTCCCCGCGCGGACGAGCAGGCGCTGGTGGAGCGCAGCGTGGCCGCGCTGGTGACGGCGGCGGCCTTCTTTCCCGGCCGCGCCATCTGCCTGGAGCAGTCGCTGGCCCTGTACGTCCTGCTGCGCCGCCGCGGCGTCCCCGTCGAGCTGCGCCTCGGCGTGCAGGCGTTCCCCTTCAGCGCGCACGCCTGGCTGGAGCTGCGCGGCGTGCCGATCGAAGAGAACGCCGACTTCGTGGACTACCTGCTCCCCTTTCCGGAGATGCCCGCATGAACGGCTTCGTCTGCATGCCGGGCGACGGGCCGGTGTCGGAGGCCGC
>DASQBH010000211.1:0-2915 GCA_035635315.1 Longimicrobium sp. | reverse complement strand
GGCCGGGGGAGTGCACGCCCACGGGGAGCTCGGGCGCGCCGCGCTCCCGCAGCGCGCGGTGGTACAGCTCCACGTACGGCGCAAACCGCTGCGGGCTGCCGCCGATGATGGCCAGCATGAGCGGAATGCGGTAGCGCGCGGCGCGGACGACGGATTCCGGGCTGCCGCCCACGCCGATCCACGTCCTGAGCCCGCCGTGCCCTGTCCGGGGAAACACGCGCTGGCGGGTGAGCCCCGGGCGGGTGGTTCCGCGCCACGTCACCGGCTCGCCCGTGCGGTCCGCCTGCAGGATGGCGGCGAACAGCTCCAGCTTTTCCTCGAACAGCGTGCTGTACTGGTCCAGCGGATACCCGAAGAGCGGAAACGACTCGGTGAACGAGCCCCGCCCCAGGATGACCTCCGCGCGCCCGCCCGACGCGGCGTCCAGCGTGGCGAAGCGCTGAAAGACGCGCACGGGATCGTCCGAGCTGAGCACCGTCACGGCCGAGCCCAGCCGGATGCGCTCCGTCTTCCCTGCGATGGCGGCCAGCACCACCTCGGGCGAGGAGATGGCAAAATCCTCCCGGTGGTGCTCTCCCAGGCCGATGAAGTCGATCCCCAGCTGGTCTGCCAGCACGGCCTCGGCGATCACGTCGCGGATCACCTCGGCGTGCGAAAGAAGGCGTCCGTCCTCCGCGCGCGTCACGTCGCCGAAGGTATCCAGCCCGAGCTCCAGGTGCGTGTTCATCATAGTACCGTCCGCGTTGGTGGCGACGTCCCGCGGGGACCTCCGTGATCCCGCCAACATCGCTTTGCTGTAAGAATCTAAGAACTAAGATATATTTCTGCAAGTGCCCATCGCACTGGCGGATGGCTCCGCAGATTTCCATCATCCACCTCACGCAGGGCCGGATGACTCGCCACGAGGAGGAGAGGATGGAACCGCGGATGGACTATGCCAGCGCGTCGCCCGAGGCGCTGCGGGCGATGTACGGGCTGGAGGGCTTCGTGCGGCGCAACGTGGATCATGCGCTGCTGCACCTGGTGAAGATGCGCGCCTCGCAGATCAACGGCTGCGCGTACTGCATCGACATGCACAGCAAGGACGCGCGCGCCGTGGGCGAGACGGAGCAGCGGCTGTACGCGCTGGACGCGTGGCGCGAGACGCCGTTCTACACGCCCCGCGAGCGGGCGGCGCTGGCGTGGACGGAGGCGCTGACCAACGTGCGCGACGGCCACGTTCCCGACGCCGTCTACGAGGAGGTGCGCACGGAGTTCGGCGAGGAGGAGCTGGTGAACCTGACGATGGCGGTGGTGGCCATCAACGGCTGGAACCGCATCGCCATCGCGTTCCGCGCCGTTCCGGGCAGCTACCAGCCCAAGGCGCACGCCCCCGCCGAGCCGGCCGCCGCGGGCGTCTGATTCTCCACTGTCAGCGGTGCTCAGTGACGCCCACTTGGCGGCAGTACGCCAGCACGGGGCAGGTGCTGCACTTCGGAAGGCGGCCGGTGCACACGTGCTTGCCGAAGGGGACGAGCAGCCGGTTGATCTCCACCCAGTAGCGCTTCGGCATCACCTTCATCAGCGCCGCCATGGTCGCTTCGGGCGTGGGCGCGGCCACGTAGCCCCAGCGGTTGGTGACGCGGTGCACGTGGATGTCCACGCCGATCCTGGCCTCTCCGCACGCCACGCCCATCACCAGGTTGGTGCACTTGGGCCCCACGCCGCGAAACGAGAGCATCAGCCCTTCGTCGCACCCCAGCTCGCCGCCGTGCTCCGCCACCAGCCGCTCGGCGATCTCGCGGATCTGCCCCGCCTTGCCGTAGTGAAAGGCGCAGGTGCGGATGAGCGCGTCGATCTCGTCCACGCTCAGCCGCGCCACCTGGGCGGGGGTGGAGGCGTGTTCGAAGAGGTGGATGGCGGTGGGGAGCATCACCTCGTCCGTGGTGCGGATGGAGATGATGCACGCCACCAGCTGCTGGAACGGCGTGGTCCACCCGCGGTCCGCCAGCTCGAACATCGCGGCCTTGGGGAACGGCTCCACCGCCTTGCGGATGCGTCGGATGACGGCGTCGATGTCGAACGGGAGCTTGGCGTCGGGCACGGTGGACGGCGGCGGAAGTGCGCGGAGTGAACTGCCTGAGGGGACAGGTTACAGGGGAGAGGAGACAGGGGCAACGGGGCGGGGGACAGGGGAGGGAAGTGGACAAAGGGGTCGACGCGGCGTCGGGCGGGTCCATCCCGGGCGGGTGAACCCGCGGCTGGAAAAGCGGAAAGCCCCGCAAACCCCGCGGGGCTTCGCGTCCGATGGGGCTGGGTGCATCCGGTGATGCACCCCACCTTTGCACGGTGATGTCCAGGCGCGCCGGCTTCTGCCGACCCGAGCGGGTGAAGCCCCGCCGGGCGAGCTCCGCGAGCCCAGGGCGGGTTTAGCCCCGGGATTCATCCCGGGGTGGTCGGCGCGTGGTAGCCCGCGACGTGGCGGGGTTGGTGTGGTGATGACGGTGGGTTCGGCAACGCGTCCCCGGCCGGGTGCCTCCCGGGCGGGTGAACCCGCGGCTGCAAAAGCGAAAAGCCCCGCAAACTGCGCGGGGCTTCGCGTGGGCAGGGGCCGGGGCGTCGATTCAGGGGCTCGTCGAATCCCCTGTAACCTTTTCCCTATCCCCTGTCCCCTCAGTCAGGCCGGGTGCCGCCGACCGCCGGATCGCCCTTGCTCTCGCCGCCTCGCTCGTGGATCACGGCGCGGCCGCTGTCGGGGCGCTGCTCGCTGGGCGAGTTGACGATGCGCTGCCGGTCCTCGGGCACGCCGGC
Source organism: Longimicrobium sp. (assembly GCA_035635315.1). GTDB lineage: Bacteria > Gemmatimonadota > Gemmatimonadetes > Longimicrobiales > Longimicrobiaceae > Longimicrobium. The sequence goes on along the minus strand of DASQBH010000211.1, from coordinate 125 downwards.
CACCTTCTGGCCAAAGCCGCCGGGGCGCTTGTCCTCTTCCTCCATCCCGGGCGCGGAAAAGGCGGGGCCGCCGTCGGGGCCGTCCTCGAACCCCGCTTCGGCGAACATCTGCTCGCCGAGCGGGT
>DASQBH010000210.1:0-3156 GCA_035635315.1 Longimicrobium sp. | reverse complement strand
AGGTCGCGCGCCTGCTGGCGGGCGCGGCGCTCGGCGTCCTTCTCCCGCTCCTTCAGCTCGCGCTCGCGGCGCTCCAGCGTTTCGCGCAGCAGCTCCGTCTTCGCCAGCTGACGCGCCAGCTCCGACGTCTGGTCGGCGAAGCGCTGCTCCTTGGCCTCCAGCTCCAGCAGCAGCTTGGCCACGTCGCGCTCGCCGGCGGGGAGCGTGGCCTCGGCCTCCTCCAGCAGCCGCGGCTCCAGCCCCAGCCGCCGCGCGATCGCCAGGCCGTACGAGCGGCCGGGGATCCCCTTCAGCAGCCGATAGGTCGGCTGCAGCCGGTCCGCGTCGAACTGCAGCGACGCGTTGATGATCCCCCGCTCCTCCGTGGCCAGCAGCTTGAGCTGCCCCAGGTGGGTCGTCGCGACGGTAAAGCAGGAGCGGCGCGTGAGCTCCACCAGCACCGCGCGGGCGAGCGCGGCCCCCTCCTGCGGGTCCGTGCCGCTGCCGATCTCGTCCGTCAGCACCAGCGACTGCCAGTCCGCCCCGTCCAGCACCTCGCGCAGGTTCTTGAGGTGCGCGGAGAAAGTGGAGAGCGACGCCTCGATGCTCTGCTCGTCGCCCACGTCCGCGAACACGTCCTTGAAGACGGGGAGCCTGGTCCCCGGCCCCACGGGCGGCACGATCCCGCTCTGCGCCATCAGCGAGATCAGACCGATCGCCTTGAGCAGCACCGTCTTGCCGCCCGTGTTGGGGCCGGAGATGAGCAGCGTGCGCTCGCCCCGGTCCATCCGCAGGTCGAACGGCACCACCTCCGCCGACTTCGCCTGCAGGATCGGGTGGTAGCCGCGGACGACCTCGTACTCTTCCGTCCCCGCGTCCAGGATCTTCGGCGCGCGGCCGTCCGTCCGCAGCGCGTAGCGAGCCCGCGCGTAGAGCGAGTCGAGCGCCACCAGCGCGTCCAGCGACGACAGCAGCTCCGGCTGCAGGGGGCGCAGCCGCGTCGTCAGCTCGCGCAGGATGCGGGTGACCTCGCGCGCCTCTTCGGCCTCCAGCGTGCGCAGGCGGTTCATCATCTCCACCGCGGCCGGCGGCTCCACGAACAGCGTGGCGCCCGTCGCCGACTCGTCGTGGACGATGCCGCCCACCTCGCCGCGCCCCTCGCGGCGCACGGGGATCACGTAGCGCCCCTCGCGCACCGTCACCGACGCGTCCGACACCTGAAAGTGCGGCGGCAGCGAGGCCATGTACGACGCCAGCCGCTCCACCAGCCGGTTGCGCGCGCCCTTGATCTCGCGCCGCAGCCGGTACAGCGCGGGGCTGGCCTCGTCGCGCACCAGCCCGGCGTCGTCCAGCGTCCGCGCGATCTCGCCCTCGTCCTTTTCCCGCTCCACCAGCCCGCCGGAGATGAGGGCCAGGTACGGCAGCGAGCCCGCGTTCTGCGCCACCGCCCGCCGCGTGGTCCGCGACGAGGCCAGCAGGACGCCCACGTCGCGCAGCTGCGGGCCATCCAGCACGGAGCCCTCCACCCGCAGCTTGCGCAGCCCCTCGCGCACGTCGGGGATGGCGGGGACGGACCAGCCGTTGTCGCCGCGCAGGAAGGCGCGCATCTCCTCCACGCGCGCCAGCTCGGGCTCGATGAACCCCAGGTCGGCGCTGGGCGAGAGCGCGCGCACCGCGTCGGCGCCCAGGCCGGACGAGGCGAATCGCGCCACGAGGTCAAGCGCCTCGCGGTACTCCAGGACGTTCAGGGCGTGCGGGTTCATCCGGTCGGGCCAGCTGCTGCTCGGGTACTCTCGCGCGGAACCGGGAAAGATAACCTCCCCGGCCGCTGTCCCGTAGCCCCCGTCCGCGGGAGGCGGCCCGCCGCCGCTACCGAAGAATAGCCGAATGAAAGGGGGAAGTGAAGCCTTGCGAACGACGCTCCCTCACACGTCCTGCCTTACCTGCGGAAGCCATTTCGACGCGATTTCGTTCATATTGGCCGCGAACTCCGTTCCGTCGGCAGCGTACACGAGCTTGCTCAGCAGCATGCGCCTGGCGTGCGCGGACACGGACGAATTCAGGATCCAGTTCAGTCCTTTCTGCAGGACGAGACCCAGCTGGGCGGGGGTAAGCAGGTACGCCCGGACCAGCAGAGAGTTGATGGTGAAATCGATCTCGTCGGTGAGAGCGTGGGTGGCGAGCCAGTCGGACGCGACGCGGGCAACCTGCTTCCAGTCCTCGTCCTCCACTTCGTGCTTTCTCAGGAGCCGGTTGAAGACGTACTGCGCGTCCGCGTGGTCGTGGTAGCGGCTGATCCAGACCAGGGCCGACCGGATGAGCGGAGCGTCCAGCCCGGAATCCATTCTCCTGTCGCGAAGGCAGGCCTGCAAAAGAAAGCTGGCTTCGTTGGCATTTTCCGTCTCCAGCAGGTGCGTCACTCGACCGAGGGCGAACAGCTGCAGCCGCTGGCGGCTGGGGCCATCGATGTCGCTGCGCAGCAGCAGGGCCTTCAGAACGAATTCGGCGTCCACGCTCCCCGCGTGAACTTCCAACCAGACCAGGGACAGGTTGACCGCCTGAGCCATCAGCCCGGAAGGCACCGACATCTGTTCCAGCAGGGCGGGAAGAACGAATGCAGCCTGGCGCGAGGTGGAATGCTGCTCGTGCCGGAGCCACTGGAGGGTTATCTCCGCCGCCCGGCGTGCACGGGACCTGTCCAGCTCGCCGCGCCTGAGCAACGCCTGCAGGGTAAAGGATGCGTCAGGAGAATGAGCTACCTCGTCGTGGGCAAGCAGAACGAGCGCATGCTCCATTGCCTGCGCGGCTTGCTCCGCGTCCATTTCCTGCCGCTTGAGCAACGGCCCAACGACGTACAGCGCGTCCCGGGGGTAGTCCCGTATCCGGACCTGGAGCCAGGTCAGCGCACACGTGATCGCCCCCCGGGCCTGGAGCGGAGGGAAATCCTGGCGATCGAGCAGGGGGGGAAGAACGAACCCAGCCTCCCAGGAGAGGGCATTGTCGCCGTGCCCGAGCCAGGCAAACGCACGTGCAATCGCCCGCGGCCCGTGCTCCGGTCCGGGGTCCTGGCGCTTGAGGAACGCATGCAGTACGAACTGTGCCTCTGGCGCGACCCCGAAAACGGGGTGATCGAGCCAGGCCAGTGTGTGCGCGAGTGCCTGCCGCGCATGCTTCGGC